>JACCSD010000082.1 GCA_013813185.1 Burkholderiaceae bacterium | reverse complement strand
GCGGCGCCAGCGGCGGCACCATCGGATACGCGCCCATGGCCCATAAACCGCCGCCGAGCCAGTACATCGGGTGGCCGTAATAGCCCAGCGTGTCCCGCTCATGCTGACGCGACACCGGTTTGTGCGTGTCGATATCCGGGCTCATCTTCACCTGCTCGCGCGTCAGCGCGACGTCGATGATCTTTCCGCTGCCGAGCGGCTGCTTGACCGAATAAGGCGAGATCAGTACGTCGCGCCGCGCAAGCCACGTGCCCGCATCGACAACGAGGTAGCGAATCGTCCACGCCTCGTCGTCGAAATAGGCTTCTCTTATGCTGCCGATTTCACCATCGCTGGCGTTGATGGTGGATCCGTTCAGTTCGTTGACGGCTCGTAACATGATGTGCTCCTTTCAGCGTTAACGCTGTTCGAGGGGGCAAGCAATGTGCCGCTGTGTTCTCGAAATCAACGAAGCGTTTTCCAGACGCAGCAGTCGATGATCGTCGCTATTCCGCTGCCGTCGACGTCGAAGTGAGGGCGTCGAAGCGCGGCGGGCGCCGTCCGGTTCACCTACCGGTGACACGAGCGATCCAGACCCACTTGCGCCTGATTGTCGAACGCCAGCGCGTCACGTCGATCAACGCGAGCCGGGTCTCCCGATCGAAGCGCCGTACCAGCGCCGCGGGCGACTCGACCAGCGTCACTTCCAGCGTCGGCCGCACGTGCGCTTCCAGCAGATGTCCGCCGTGCGCGCTGCCGTCGGCCTTGCCGAGCACAACGTGCGCGTGCACCTTGGGTT
The DNA here is from genome assembly GCA_013813185.1 of Burkholderiaceae bacterium. Taxonomy (GTDB): domain Bacteria; phylum Pseudomonadota; class Gammaproteobacteria; order Burkholderiales; family Burkholderiaceae_F; genus JACCZX01. Next base: position 9,457 of record JACCSD010000082.1, on the reverse strand, counting down.
TGCCCTGATCGAGCGCGAGGTTGTCGAGCAGCGACAGCACCTCGACCTGTTCCGCGATCGGGATCGGCTTCTAGGATCGGGATCGGCTTCTAGTTCACAGGCGCTTGCGCAATGCTGCAATCGATATGCCAGCGCGAGAGTCCACTCGCGCCGGCTTTGAGTGTTCTTGGAATTAGCCGGACTCGGCACGTGAGTTGCTCTTTCAGCGAAGAGCGAAGTCACGTCCAAGGAAAGACAAATATGACTACCACCCATCGTGAAGACTTGTCTTCCGCGGATCGCCGTGTCGGTCCGGTGCGCATGCCTCGGCTGGGCGCGGTGATCACCGCGTCGATCGTTGCCGGGTTGGTGTTCGCCATGATGGAAATGGTGCTCGTCGCCGTCGTCAAGGGACAACCGTGGTACGGGCCGCTGCACATGATCGCGGCGATCGGGATGGGGCCGAGCGGTGTGCTGCCGCCTCCCGCCACGTTCGACATCGGCGTCGCAGCGGTTGCGATGGTCATTCACATGATGTTGTCGATCGTCCTTGGATTGATCTTGGCGGCACTGCTCCTCGCGTTTCGTAGCACCTTGGCGTGGATCATTGGTCTGGTCTTCGGCATTGCTCTGTATTACATCTTCTTCTATGGCTTTACGCCGCTCTTCCCGTGGTTCGCCGAAGCGCGCGGATGGATCGCCTTTGTCGCGCATGCCGTGTTCGGTCTGGTGCTCGCCTTGATCTACCGCAAGATGGACACGCGCGAGCCGACTTCGACGCATGTTGGCGACAGGAGTGAATGACGGGAGGGCATTGCGTTCCCTCTCGTTTTGAGGACGCCGTGGGGCAAGCGAGCGTTAATCGATGCGTCCGTTCAATCCGGACTCGCGCCAGCCCTAACCGGCGCGGGTCGAGCGCGATTTGAGTTTGCCGACCGACTGCGCAAGTTTGCCGTGTCGGTCGGTGCGGCTCTATGGCTCGCCTGGCTGGTGGCTGCGGCAGCGCATGACCTGCAGCACGTGCGTCAGAACGAAACCGACAGCGGCGCAATACTGGTCCCCGTGCGATTCGGCGCCGCGGTGCTGGCGTTGATCGGCGTCGCTTGGGCAGCGGCACCGATTGGCTTTTTTCCGATGTCCGGTCCATCGGCCTAGCCGCAGCCATTACCGCCGCACCGACCGATTCGCGAGGGGTCAGGCGCGGCTGATCGTTGCGCGCGCAGAGCGGCGCCGGCAGCGGCTACTTCTGCGCGCGCATCGCGGCGACGGTGCTCTTAAGTGCACCGCCAATCACGGCCGCGATCTGCGTGGTGAGGTAACGCGCGCCGAGGCCCGCGTACTTGCGCTGGTCTTCGACCGGGATCGTCATCAGACCTGCCGCCACTTCGGTGCGCGCGATTTTTTTGATCGCCGAGTCGATCGCTTCGATGACTTCCGGATGCTTCTGATTGCCTTCATGACCCATCGAGAACGACAAGTCGTTCGGTCCGATGAAGAGTGCGTCGATACCGGGCACCGCCAGGATCTCGTCGAGGTTGGCGAGCGCTTCGCGAGTTTCGATCATCAGGATGACGCCGATCCCTTCGTTGGACGCCTTCGCGTGCGCCGGGCCGCCGGAGAATCCGTAGCCAGCCGCACGCGGTGAAAACGCAGCGCCGCGGTTTCCTACCGGCGGATACTTCGAGGCGGCGACGATCCGGCGCGCCTGCTCTGCGGTGTTCACCTGCGGCACCTGAATCCCGGACGCGCCGATATCGAGAATGCGCAAAATATCTGCTTCGAGCGTGCGCACGACTGGAATGACGTTTACACAGCGCGCGGCGCGTATCAGATGCTCGGTGGTTTCGATGCTGGCAGGGCCATGCTCGTTGTCGAGGATGACGAAGTCGAATCCGGCGTGCCCGCACATCTCGACGATTGCGGGGCTCGCGATGCCGACGAACATACCGAACAACGGTTGCTTGCCCTTCAGCAATCCGGGCAAGCGGGTATCAAGTGTGGTCACGCTGTCTCCTATTCGAGTTTTAGGTTTGCCGTCTTGACAACTTGCGCCCAGCGCGCTTTCTCGTCGCGAATAAAGGTGGAAAACTGCTCGGGCGTGTTGGTCGAGACCTCGGCGCCCTGCGCCGCCAGCCGCTCTTTCATCTCCGGCGTATTCAGAATCTTTGTCATTTCGGCGCTCACGCGTGCGACGATTTCCTTCGGCGTATTGGGTGGCGCCAGCACGCCTTGCCACGAGCCGGTTTGAAAACCTGAGAGTCCCGCGGATTCGGCAACGGTCGGCACGTCTGGGATTGCGCTCATCCGCTTGCTGCTCGAGACCGCAAGGATCTTCAGCTTGCCGCTCTTGACGTGCGGGTACGTCGCCAGCATGCCATTGAACATCACGTCAGCCTGGCCACCGGCCATGTCGGTGATCGCCTGCGCACCGCCCTTGTACGGAATGTAGGCCCAGTCGACGCCCGCCTTCGATGCGAAATCGATGCCGGCCAGATGCGGTGCGCTGCCGACGCTCGAAGCGGCGAAGTTCAATTTGCCGGGCTTCGACTTGGCGAGGGTGATCAACTCTTGCGCATTGTTCACCGGGACCGAAGGGTGCACGACCAGGATGTGCGGCGAGTACGCCACCATCGTCACCGGCGAAAAATCGGTCGCCGGATCGAACGAGAGCTTGTACAGGCTGGGGCTGATCGCGAGCGCGCCGATATCGGCGAGCAGCAGCGTGTAGCCATCGGGCGGGCTCTTGGAAACGAGATCAGCGCCGAGGTTGCCGTTGGCGCCCGGCTTGTTCTCGACGACAATCGTCTGGCCGAGTGACTCGCCGAGTTTCTGCCCGAGCGAGCGCGCCAGAATGTCGGACGTGCCGCCGGGCGGGTACGGCACGATGATTTTTACCGGCTTGTTGGGATAGGTTTGCGCGTTCACTGCCGGCGCGCCGACTAATGCTGCGAACGCAAGCATTCCGAACAGCGCACTGAGCTTGTGGTGCGATTTCATCGTTTGTCTCCCATGCGGCTAAGGTCGCTTGGAGTTTGCCATAGCCAAGGTCACTTTCGGCGCGTGACTTCGTCGATGCTGCGATCGCATGCGCCGACCAGGTGCGATGCGCAAATGCCCTGTGGCAGGTTAGTATTTGCGCGCCATGCGAGCGATCGGGTGACTGTTGACTACTGTTCAGGGAACTTCGGTTGCCGCGCTGAAGGAGGAAGACCGCGCCCTGCAGCGCGAGATCGATTCGGCGCAGGAGCGGATCCAGTCGTTGACGAAGGCGGTCGCGTTGCGCGACGAGCTGCTCAGCATCGCCGGGCACGAGCTTAGGAACCCGATGCACGAGCTTGCATTGCACCTGACGCTGGCGCAGAAACTCGCTGAGCGGTATGACGCGACCGATGTTATCGAGCGTCTGCAGCGGGCCCGCAGTTCGCTCGATCGCTTTGTCGAACATGCGACCGTTCTGCTCGATGCAACCCGAATGCAGACGAGCGAGGTCCGTCTGTCGCCGTCCGATCTCGACCTGGCACAGCTCGTCCAAGAGCTGGTTGCGTCGAAGACCGATGAAGCGACGTTCTACGGCACGTTGCTCGCCGCTCGCACGCCTGCGAGTCTTGCATTTCGCTGCGACCGGGTCGCAATTGAGCGGGTCCTGAGCAATCTCATCCTGAATGCCTTCAAGCACGCGTCCAGCGGCCAGGTCGTGGTCGAATTGAACCAGCCCGCCGATCGCGTAGCCGAGCTCATCGTGCGCGACGATGGCTGCGGCATTTCCGAACTCCACCGACAACGGATGTTCAACAAATTCGAGCAGCTGGCGCGTCCCGAGTCGGCGCGTGCAGGTCTCGGGCTCGGGTTGTGGATCGTCCGACGGCTGGTGGAGGCGCACGGCGGCACGGTGGCCATCGACAGTGCGCCCGACGCCGGAACCGTGTTCACGGTACGCATTGCCGAATTGCCGCAGAGCAAAGCGCTGTGAGCGCGGCTGCACTCGATCGTCTCTCGACCGGCCTGCCCGGTCTGGACGACGTGCTCGGAGGCGGACTTTTCAAGGCCGGCGTGTACATGGTGCAGGGAGCGCCGGGCACCGGCAAGACGACGCTGGCGAATCAGATCTGCTTTGCCCATGTGGCCGGCGGCGGACGCGCGCTGTACGTCACGCTGCTTTCCGAGGCGCACGCCCGCATGCTGCAGCACCTGCGGACGCACGATTTTTTTGACGAAGCGGCGATTCCCGATCGCCTGTACTACGTGAGCGCGTTCAACGCACTCGAGACCGAAGGCCTGAAAGGCTTGAATGCGTTACTGCGGCACGAAATGAAGACGCACCGGGCGAGCATGGTGGCGCTCGACGGCTTCGTGTCGGCGGCCGAAAGCGCCGACACGGCGCGCGAACTGAAAAAAATGGTCAACGAAATCCAGGGAATGGCTTCGCTGCAGAACTGCACATTCCTGCTGATGTCGAGCGGCCGGACCGAGCCCTCGGGGGCCGAACACACGATGGTCGACGGCCTGATCGAACTGGATGATCGACTGTTCGGCGTGCGCGCCGAGCGCAGCATCCAGATTCGCAAGTTCCGAGGCGGCGATAGCGTGCGCGGCCGGCACGCGTTTGAGATCGGTCAGCCAGGCATCGAAGTATTCCCGCGTTTCGAAGCGTTGTTTGGTCGTTCTGCACGCGCCGACCCACAAGCGCACCCGCTGGCGACCGGTGTTGGCAACCTCGACCGGATGATTGCGGCGGGCGGCTGGCCTGCATCCAGCGTGACGGTGATCACCGGACCGACCGGGATCGGCAAGACGACGCTGGGGCTGCAGTTCCTCGCGACGTCGAGCGCGGAGCAACCCGGGCTGCTGTTTTCCTTTTTCGAGTCACCCGACTTTATCCGCTCCAAGGCACGCTCGCTGGGGCTGCCGTTCGACCAGCTCGAAGAGCAGGGCCACGTTGCGATCGCCTGGCAACCGCAAGCCGAACATTCAATCGACAAGCTGGCCTACCAGTTGCTCGCACAAGTTCGAGCGCGCGGGGTCAAGCGGTTAGTGATCGACGGGCTCGCAGGGTTTTTCGAATCCGCCGTGTATCCGGAACGAAGCGGTCGATTCTTCGCTTGCCTGGCAAACGAGTTGCGTCGACAAGGAGTAGCTGCGCTGATGACATCAGAGACGCGCGATGCGGTGGCCAGTGCGGTACCGACGCCCTACGGCGTCTCGGCTCTCGTCGACAACCTGGTTTTTTTGCGGTTCGTTGAATCCGAAGGCGACATTAAGAGGCTGCTGTCGATTCTAAAAGTGCGCAATTCGGAGTTTGATTCGGGGACATACGCCTTCGAGATCACCAGCTCGGGCATCCACGTGCAAGGCCGCTACACAACGCGCGGCGATGTGATGCCCAGGGCTGAACCGATTGGCGATAAATGGCGGGAGGAGGGCAGCCACACATCGAGTAACACCTAGTGCCCCCCATCACAACCATCCTCGTTGTTGACGACGAGTTCGGCAATGCCGAAGTGCTCTCGGTAATACTCGAGGAAGCGGGCTATCGCGTCTACCAGGCGTCCAACGGAGCCGAGGGGCTGCGCCGCGCCGAGGAACTGCGGCCCGACATCGTGCTGGCTGATTTCATGATGCCGGTCATGAACGGAGCAGACATGGCGAAAGCGCTGCGCGCCGGGCAGGACGGGCACAAGCTGAAAATCGTCATGAACAGCAGCCTCTCCGAGTCAGTGATCCGCAAACACTTCGATGGCTACGACGCGTTCATGCAGAAACCGTTTGACGTCGAGAAGCTGCTGGCGATCCTTCGGCGTTTAAGTGGACGCGCAACGTCGTGAGCGCCGAAATGCGTCAGTGAATTTCGGGCTCTGGGATCGGAGCCGTCCCTTCCAGAAAGTCGAAATCGCAACCGTCGTTGGCTTGCGTGATGTGGCGCGAAAAGAGCGCGCCATAGCCGCGTGGGTAGTGCGGCGGCGGCGTGCGCCACGCCTGCTTGCGGCGCGCCAGCTCGTCGGCATCGACGCGTAAGTTGAGCGTGCGATTCGGAACATCGAGCTCGATTTCATCGCCCGTGCGAACCAGCGCCAGCGGCCCGCCCACTGCGCTTTCGGGCGCGACGTGCAGCACACACGCGCCATAGCTGGTGCCGCTCATGCGCGCATCGGAGATTCGCACCATGTCGCGTACGCCTTGCGCCAGCATCTTCTTCGGGATCGGCAGTTGCCCCCATTCGGGGAAGCCCGGCGCGCCGATCGGCCCGGCGCTGCGCAGCACGAGTACCGAACCCGGTTCGACTTCGAGCGCCGGATCGTCGATGCGTGCGGCGAGGTCATCGTAGTCGTCGAACACGATGGCGCGGCCGCGGTGCACGAGCAGATGCTGCTCCATCGCGCCCGGCTTGATCACAGCGCCATCGGGAGCGAGATTGCCCGTCAGCACCGCGAGGCCGCCGTTGGCGAGCAGCGCGTTATCGCGCCGCCGGATCACGTCGTCGTTGTAAATCGACGCTCCCGCAATGTTCTCGCCGAGCGTCTTCGCGTTGATCGTCAACGCTGCACCGTCGATCAGCTCCCGCAGTTCGGCGAGTAGCGCACGCAAGCCGCCCGCGAAATAAAAATCTTCCATCAGGTATTTGCCGGCGGGACGCAGGTTGGCCAGCAGCGGCGTGGTGCGTGACAGTTCATCGAAGCGCTCGAGCATCAGCGCCACGCCCGCGCGTCGCGCCATGGCGATCAAGTGCACGAGCGCGTTGGTGGAGCCGCCGAGCGCCAGCACCGTGGTGATCGCGTTGTCGAACGACGCCTTGGTCAGAAAGTCCGCTGGCTTCAAATCCTCCCAGACCATCTCGACGATGCGCCGGCCGACATCGGTTGCCATGCGCTGGTGATTCGCGTCGACCGCCGGGATCGATGCTGCGCCGGGCAGCGTCCATCCGAGCGCCTCCGCTGCCGACGTCATCGTCGACGCGGTGCCCATCGTCATGCAATGACCCGGCGAACGCGCGATGCCGTCTTCGACTTCCTTCATCACTTCTTCGGTGATGTTGCCGGCGCGCAGCTCGGCCCAGTACTTCCAGGTGTCGCTGCCTGAGCCAAGCGGAGTGCCTCGCAGATTCCCTCGCAGCATCGGGCCGGCCGGAAAAAACACCGTCGGCAGGTTCATGCTGGTCGCACCCATGATCAAGCCCGGGGTGGTCTTGTCGCACCCACCCATAAGCACGGCACCATCGGCCGGATACGAGCGCAGCAGCTCCTCGGTTTCCATCGCGAGGAAATTTCGATACAGCATCGCCGACGGTTTTTGAAACGGCTCGGAGAGCGACATTGCCGGCATCTCGACCGGGAATCCTCCCGCCTGCCACACGCCGCGCTTGACCTCTTCAACGCGCTGCTTGAAATGCGAGTGGCATTGGTTAATGTCACTCCACGTGTTGATGATCGCGATCACCGGCTTGCCCGCGTAGTCCTTGCGGTCATAGCCCATCTGCGCGGTACGCGAGCGGTGTCCGAAGGCGCGCAGGTCCTGCGCGCCGTACCAGCGATGCGAGCGAAGCTGTTCGGCTGTCTTCTTGTGCGGGCGGCCTGGCTTCATCCAATGAGCATCAGTCAACCGTGGCCCCTGACGCCTTGACCGCCTTGCCCCATTTTGCGTTCTCGGACGTGACGAACGTGCGAAACTGCTCGGGCGTACTGCCGACGACGACAAAGCCGTTTCCCTCCAGCCGCGCACGAAACTCGGGCTGGTTGATCGCCTTCACGGCTTCCGCATGCAGCCGCTTCACGATCTCAGGCGGCGTTTTCGCCGGTGCCGACAATCCGAACCAGGACACTGCAGAAAAGCCCGTGATGCCCTGTTCGGCAACGGTCGGCACGTCGGGATAGGCGGGATTGCGCTTTTCGCTTGCCACACCAATCGCGCGCACCTTGCCCGCTTTGACTTGCGGTAACGCCGCATCCTGATTCGTGAACAGCATCGGCACCTCGCCCGCAAGCAACGCCTGCATCGCAGGGCCGCCGCCCTTGTAGGGAACGTGCACCATGTCCATTCCGGTCGCCTGCCGCAGCATCTCCATCGCCAGCCGGCCCGACGATCCGTTCCCGTTCGAGCCGAAGTTCAACTTGCCCGGCTGCGCCTTTGCCATCGCGATCAATTCCGGAACCGACTTCACCGGGAAGTTCGGATTGACGATCAGAACGTTCGGACCTTCGGCCAGCAGCGTGATGTGCTCAAAGTCCTTCAGCGAGTCATAAGGCATCGTCGGGTACAGGCTGTGGTTGATCGCATTGGTACCGACGCCGGCCAGCAACAGCGTGTAGCCGTCGGGTGCGGCCTTGGCGACTTCGGCCGATCCGATGTTGCCGTTGGCGCCCGCCTTGTTTTCAACAACGACCGGCTGCCCGAGCGATTTCGTCAATTCCACGGCCAGGCTACGAGCCATCACGTCGGTGCTTCCACCGGGAGGGAAGGGCACCATGATTCGCAGCGGCTTGTTCGGATACGACTGCGCCCGCGCGACATCTACGTGGACCACTGTAAAGACCGCGGCTATCGCTGCAAGAGCGGTGAGTCTATGCAACCCCATGAGGCATCTCCCTGATAGTTATTAGAACCGCTGCGTGAGCGCGCGCCCTTAGCCGCGCCCACCAATGACACCAAACTATGGCTTTGCTATTTTCCAAACGCCGCCGACGTTGTCCCCGGTCTTGTCGCCTGGCTTCTTGTCATTGATCCACAGATAGAGCGGTTTTCCCTTGTAAGCCCATTGCTTGGCGCCGTCGTCGCGTGTAACGATCGTGTAATCGCCGGTGGGCTTGTCGGTTGCGGTGGCGGCGAGCGGTGGCCAGCTGGTCGCGCACGGTCCGTTGCAGACACTCTTGCCGTTGCCCGCGGTGTCCTTGTCGAACGTATACAACGTCATGCCTTTTGCGTCTGCCAGTGCGCCGTCCATCGTCTTGGTGCCCTGCGCGAGTGCAGCGAAGGAAAACGCCGCCGCGATCAGGGCAATGCCGGTTGAAACGGATTGTGTTGCCAGTTTCATCGTAGCTGTCCTCCGGATCGAAAAGCCATCTTAGAGTCGCACAGTAGCGCGAGCTCGTCTGCAAGTCATTGAACGTGACCTCGATCACCCAGCCCGGGTCTGACAAGCACGCTCCACTCATCGCGGCCCGCTGCGCGCGCAAGCAGAATCAAAGTATCGGCGGCGAGCCGCGCGCACTGCGTCGACGATCTCGGCGGCGGCCGCCGTCATTCGTTTCCCCGTTCGGGCCTGCCCAGAATGGACGAGAGGCAGAAGTCTGACGTTGGCGTCGCGACGGCCCGCAGATGCGCGTCCGTAGCATCATCCTGATGCTAATTTGATCCTGTTAAAGGAGACTGCCGCGTATGCGAACCACCATCAACATCGACGACGAGTTGCTCGCGAGGGCTGCCAAGCTGACCGGTTCCCTCGACCGGTCGGCCATGGTGCGTGAGGGATTGAAGGCCCTGATCGAAC
>JACCSD010000078.1 GCA_013813185.1 Burkholderiaceae bacterium | reverse complement strand
TTTTTCGCCGCGGCGGCTGCGAGTACCGCAGTGGTCGGCACTTTAGTGCCCGACGACTAGGCGGCGCAGCTGCGTCAGCCGCTGCGCTACCTCAGAATACGCATACGCTATTAGGTCGCGTCGCTAGCCGACGCTGTTTCATCCGCAGTCGGCCGCACCATCGGCAGCGTCGTTATGCCGAGGATTTCCGCGAGCGTGTTGTTCAGCACGGCGGCCGTGGTTGGCTTCTGCAGTACCGTAGGCTCTTCGACGCGGCTGCGAGCGATCGACGATGTCATCGTCGGGGAGAGTTCCATTCGCTCGTGCATCACGCGCTGGAACTCGGACAGCACGTCGACTCCCTGAACCGCCGTCAGCATCACAACCGGAATCGGAAACCCCACTAGTTCGCGTACCCGGAACACCGCTTCTACGCCGCTGATCGAATGCGGCCCTAGATTGTGGTCGGCGAGGATGGCGTCGATGCGCTGTTGAACGCTGATGCGCTTGATCAGCTGCGCGTTGTAGCCCGTGGACGGCACGACCTCCGCGCCCCACGATTTGATCAACCGTGTCAGGCTGTTCAGGATCTCGGCGTTGTCTTCGATGACGACGAACGTGAAGCCGTGCAGGGGCCGGATCGTGACATCGAGTGTCTCCGGCGAGCTGCGTTTGATGCGTGGTGGTGAGCTTGAACGCGGCACTTCGACCCGAAACACGGTGCCGGTGCCCGGTCGTGTCGTCACGATCAGCGGATGCCCCAACAGCCCGCAAATACGCTTGACGATCGACAACCCCAGGCCGAATCCCGAGCCGCTGTTCTCGGCCTTCGAACTTTCGCCGCGATAGAACTCTTCGAAGATGCGGTCAAGCTCGCCCTGCTTGATGCCGGGACCGGTGTCCCAGATTTCCAGGCTGATCAGTCCGTTGCGCGGGCGCGCCGCGAGCAGCACTCCGCCCTTTTGCGAATACCGGATCGCGTTGGCCAACAGGTTTCGAATCACGCGCTGTAGCAGCAACGCGTCGCTGTCGATCGGAATGCCGCCGCGCCGGATGCGCAGCGACAGGCCCTTCGATGCAGCCAGCGGCGTGAACTCCTGCTCGAGCAGAGAGAACATGTCGTCGATGATGACCGGCTCGACATGCGGCTGAATCGAACCCGAATCGAGGCGCGAGATTTCCAGCAGCTCTTCGACGAGCTTCGACAACGTCTCGACTGCGGTCGACAGATTGTTGACGAGCGGCTCGAGCGGGCCGTGCGCGCGCTTCTTCAGCAACGACACATAGATGCCGATCGCCTGCAGCGGCTGCCGCAGGTCGTGGCTCGCCGCCGCAAAGAACTGCGTCTTCGAGCGCGTAGCGTTTTCTGCCTCACGCCGTGCTTCTTCGGCCATGCGCTTCTCGGCGACCAGCTGCTCGACCAGCACCTCGTTTTCGTACGTGTTCTTGACCGACTCGAACACTGCGTTGCCGAAATCGCGGCCGTAAAGAACAGTAAACAGGAACACCGCCGTCATCACGACCGCGGCGGTGTAGTACGTGGGATCCTGCACCCAGATCATGCGCACGATCAGCGGCAATACGGCCAGCAGCATGAACACGTGGAACGCAGGACGGTGGCTGGCATACAGCGTCAATGAACCGAACGCAACGCTCAGTACGACGGCGACCAGCACAACCTGATGCAGCGGCTGGGTGTCGGAGAAGAACATGAAACCCGCCACGCCCCACAGCATCCCAGCGGCCACCGCCTGCACGACCCAGCGCGTGGCCCACCAGTCGACCGAGTCCGCTATGTGCTCGGCGCGTCGAAACCGGTACGAAAGACGCAGGCGCGACAGCGATTCAAGCAGGATGAGCAGCGACCAGCCGAGCAGCAGGTCCTGGTTGATCCAGTTCCACAACACCATCGCCAGCGCGAATGCGCCAACGATGCTGACCAGCACTGACTGCGGCACCTGGCGATAAACCGACGCCATAACGCCGGCAAGAATTTTTTCCTGTCGCTGCTCGGGCGTCTCTTCGGCAAAGCCGAATCGGGTCAGTGGGCCGGACATCGCGCGCCTGTCGTGGTCAGGGCGCGATCATAGGCGAGGAACGCGGCCCCGGCGCACTGAGAAATGCGCCGAGAAGGCACTACAAAGGCCTGCGATCTGCGTCAAACCAGGTTGGGATACCGGCTCAGCTCGAGCGTCGCGTCGCCGCCGCGCTTCACCACCAACCGCGCGTGTCCTCCTACCGGCAGCGTCAGCTTGCGTAGCGAATGGCCAAACGGCAATCCGGTGAACACCGGCACGCCGCTGATCCCGCGCAAGCGTGCAAGTACGGCATCCAGATTGAAGCCGTTGTCATTGGGCATCGGGGTGATTGGCGAAAAATTCCCGAGGACGATCGCCGTCTGCCGCTGCAGCACTCCGGCGTGCGCCAATTGATAAAACATCCGCTCGACTTTGTACGCCGGCTCGTTGACGTCCTCGAGAAACAGAATGCCGCCGCGCACGCGCGGAAAATACGGTGTGCCCAGCAATGCGACGACCATCGCCAGCGTGCCGCCCCAGAGCCGCCCGGAGATGTCCGCACGCGGCCCTACGAGCTCAAGCTCGATGGCGTAACGCTTGGCGTTGAGCAAACCGAAAAAATGTTCGATCGTGAATGCGCTGGGCTCGGGCGCGCCGAACTCGATGGCGCACGGGCCGGCGAAGCTCACCCCGCCGCGTGCCAGGTACGCCAGGTTGAACGCAGTGAAATCGCTGTAGCCCACCATCAGCGGCCTGCGCGCCTTGATCGCTGCGAAATCGATTCGATCGAGAAGGCGCGAGATTCCGTAGCCGCCGCGCGCCGACACCACCAGCGTCACGGTGACATCGGTCGCAAAGCGCTGCAGATCCGCGAGCCGCAACGCATCGGTGCCGGCAAACCGCTGTTCGCGCGCAAAGACGCTTTCGCCCGCCTCGACGGTCCATCCGCGTGCCGAGAACAACGCCGCAGCGCGATCCACCGCCGCAGGGTCCGGAACGAATCCGGACGGCGCGACGATGCCGACGCGCTTACTCAGCGTCGTCGGCATCGGGCGGCAAGCTGCCTTGGCGCTTCAGCTCGCGCCGCTCGACAAAGAAACTCGACAGCAGTCTGCGGCTCTCGTCCGCAAGCACGCCCGCGCGAACCTCGGTGTGGTGATTCAGGCGCGGCTCGGCGAACAGATCGATCACGCTGCCGCACGCGCCGGTCTTGGAGTCCGCTGCCCCGTAAATCAGGCGTTTGATGCGCGCGTGCTGCATCGCGCCCGCGCACATCGCACACGGCTCGAGGGTCACGTACAGCTCGCAGTCGTTGAGCCGGTAGTTGCCGAGCAGCTGCGATGCGGCGCGCATTGCCCGAATCTCTGCATGTGCGGTTGGGTCTGCATTGCCGATCGGCTGATTGAATCCGGTCGCCAATATCTTGTTGTCTTTGACCACCACCGCGCCGACCGGCACTTCAGACAGAGCCCAGGCGTTGTGTGCCTGGTCGAGTGCGAGCCGCATGAATGTTTCATCGGCGCTCGCTTCGCCGACCACCTTGGCATCACCTTCACCGCCTTCGGTGACTTCGATCTGACTGGCAAGCCACGCCTGGCGGCGCGCCTCACGCTGTGACTCGTTTGCGCTGCGAGCGTGCCCAACAGCGCCGGCAATGCGCTCGAAGTCGAGTTGTTGTGCCGCGTTGGACAGCCAATCCGGCATCGCTCCCCGGCGGTAATCGGTGCCGTGATCGGACCTTTGCAGGAAGCCGGCATCGACCATCCAGCGACGCAGTTCGACGTGATCGGTGGCGACCATCACACCGGCGCCCGCCAGAAACCGTTTGAGGATTTCGTTGGCTTCTTTTTCAGTGAACGATGCGCCCGACGGGAATGCCAACGTGGCGCTCGCGAAAAACATTTCGAGGTCGCCTCCGGCCTTCTGCTGCAGCGTCGACAAATGCACACCCTGGCGCAAGGCAAGTTGCGACATGCGCTCGACCCAGTCGTTCGCGGTCAACGCGGCGCCGATCTCGTTCATCCGCGAAGTCTACTGACTACTCCCATTCGATCGTCGCCGGCGGCTTGCCGCTGATGTCGTAGACGACGCGGTTGATTCCCCGCACTTCATTAATGATGCGGTTCGAGACGCGGCCCAGCAGGTCATGCGGCAACTCGGCCCATTGCGCCGTCATGAAATCCGACGTCTGCACCGCGCGCAACGCGACGACCCACTCGTAGGTGCGGCCATCGCCCATCACGCCGACGCTTTTTACCGGCAGAAAAACCGCGAAAGCCTGGCTCGTTCGGTCATACCAGCCGCTCGATCGAAGCTCCTCGACGAAGATCGCATCGGCGCGCCGCAGTAAATCGGCGTACTCGCGCTTGACCTCGCCCAGAATTCGCACGCCAAGTCCCGGACCGGGAAAGGGATGCCTGAAAACCATTTCACGCGGCAATCCGAGCGCGATGCCGAGGTTGCGCACTTCATCCTTGAATAGTTCGCGCAGCGGCTCCAGCAATTTCAGATGCAGCGTCTCCGGCAGGCCGCCGACGTTGTGGTGGCTCTTGATCGTCATCGCCTTCTTTGTTTTTGCGCCGGCGGATTCGATCACGTCGGGATAAATCGTTCCCTGCGCAAGCCATTTGGCGGCGGGCAGCTTCGCCGCTTCGTCCTGGAATACGTGGACGAATTCGCGGCCGATGATCTTGCGCTTGGCTTCCGGATCTGTTTCGCCGGCAAGCGCCTGCATGAATCGATCGCGGGCATCGACGTGTACCAATTTGATGCCCAGATGCTGCTGAAACGTATCGACCACCTGTTGCGCTTCGTTCAACCGCAGCAACCCGGTGTCGACGAAGACGCACGTGAGCTGCGCGCCGATCGCGCGCTGGATCAACACGGCTGCGACCGACGAATCGACGCCGCCGCTCAGACCCAGAATGACTTCGTCGCGGGCGACCTGCGCACGAATCCTTTCGATCGCCTCGCCCGCATAGTCGCCCATCACCCAATCGGGCTTGCAGCCGCAGATGTCGAGCACGAAGCGGGTCAGAATTGCCTGCCCTTGCATGGTGTGCGTTACTTCGGGATGAAACTGCACGCCGTAGAAACCGCGCGCTTCGTCGGCCATGCCTGCGATCGGACAGCTCGGCGTCGACGCCATCAGCGTGAAGCCAGGCGGCAGCTCGGTGACCTTGTCGCCGTGGCTCATCCAGACCTCCAGGAGGCCGTGACCCTCGGCAGTGCGTTTGTCCTCCAGGCTCGACAGCAAGCGCGTGTGCCCGCGCGCCCGAACTTCCGCATAGCCGAACTCACGCTGCGTGCTCGCCTCTACCTGGCCGCCCTGCTGCACGGCCATCGTGAACATGCCGTAGCAGATGCCGAGCACCGGCACGCCGAGCTCGAATACCGCGGGCGGTGCCCGCAACTCATGCGCTTCGTAAGTCGACGCGTGGCTGCCCGACAGGATCACGCCCCTCGGTGCGAACTCGCGCACGAAAGCATCGTCGACGTCGTACGGATGGAGTTCGCAATAGACGCCCGCTTCGCGCACGCGGCGCGCGATCAATTGCGTGACTTGCGAACCGAAATCGAGAATCAGTACTCGGTCGCGCGGCGTCGACTTGGAACCCAGCGACTCCGTACTCACCAACTCAGCACTCACCGCTAGTTCTCGAGGCGATAGTTGGGCGCTTCCTTCGTTATCCGCACGTCGTGCACGTGCGATTCGCGCATCCCCGCAGCGGTGATCTCCACGAATTGCGCACGGGTGCGCATCTCGTCGATCGAGCGGCAGCCGCAGTAACCCATGCTCGCGCG
Source organism: Burkholderiaceae bacterium (assembly GCA_013813185.1). Lineage (GTDB taxonomy): Bacteria > Pseudomonadota > Gammaproteobacteria > Burkholderiales > Burkholderiaceae_F > JACCZX01. The sequence continues at coordinate 666 of JACCSD010000078.1, read as the reverse complement.
CAGGCCGCCCGTCATCTGAAACATGATGCTGAGCACGCTGCCTTTGTAAGGGACCATGCCTTCGATGCCCTCGGGCACGTACTTGTCGACGTTGGCGTCGTTGTCCTGCAGGTAGCGCTCGGCCGAGCCTTCAGTCATCGCGCCGATGCTGCCCATGCCGCGATAGCTTTTGTACGAGCGGCCCTGAAACAGAATCACTTCGCCGGGCGCTTCCTCGGTGCCCGCGAACATGCCGCCCATCATCACCGAGTGCGCGCCCGCAGCGAGTGCTTTGGCGACGTCGCCCGAATAACGGATGCCGCCGTCGGCGACCAGCGGCACATTCGTGCCATCGAGCGCCTTGGCAACGTTGGACACCGCCGTGATCTGCGGCACGCCGACCCCGGCCACGATTCGCGTCGTACAAATCGAGCCGGGACCGATGCCCACCTTGATGCCGTCTGCACCCGCGTCGACCAGCGCCCGCGCCCCTTCGGCGGTGGCCACGTTGCCGCCGACCACATCGACGTTTGGAAAATTTTTCTTCACCCAGCGCACACGATCGAGCACGCCCTGATGATGTCCATGTGCCGTGTCGACGACCAGCACATCGACGCCCGCCCTGACCATCAACTCGGCCCGCTCATCGGAGTCAGGACCAGTGCTGATCGCGCCGCCGACCTTCAG
>JACCSD010000055.1 GCA_013813185.1 Burkholderiaceae bacterium | reverse complement strand
TGGCGCAGAACGTCGCCGTCGTCAACAACAAGCCCATTTCCAAGGCGCGCGAGGACGCGTGGGTCAAGGAACTGACCAAGCAGGGTCAGCCCGACTCGCCCGAGCTGCGCAAGCAGGTCAAGGACCGGTTGATCCAAAATGAAATTCTGCTACAGGAAGCGCAGAAGCGCGGCGTGGCCGAAAAGGCCGACGTCAAGTTCATGCTCGATGTACAGCGCCAGAACACTCTGATTCAGGCGCTGCTGCGCGAGGAAGTCGAGAAGACCCCGGTGACCGACGCGCAGATCAAAGCCGCGTACGAGCAACAGAAAACAAAGGTCGGCGGCAAGGAGTATCGGGCGCGCCACATTCTGGTCGAGAAGGAAGACGAGGCCAAGTCGATCACCGAGCAGTTGAAGAAAGGCGCCAAGTTCGAAGAGCTTGCCAAGGCTTCCAAGGACACGGGTTCTGCCAAGAACGGCGGCGATCTCGACTGGGCCGCGCCGGACTCTTATGTAAAACCGTTCTCAGAGGCCTTGACCAAACTTTCGAAGGGGCAGGTCACCGAAGCTCCGGTGCAAACCCAGTTCGGCTGGCACGTCATTCGGCTCGAAGACGTTCGCGAGACTCAGTTCCCTCCGCTGGAACAGGTCACGCCGCAGATTCGAGAGGGCTTGCAACAGCAGCGGGTTCAGGCGTTCGTCGAAAACCTACGCAAGAACGCAAAGATTCAGTAAGGGAATTCCCGAGCCTATCAGGGCGCTGCGGCGCCCTTTTTTTTAGTTTTCAGCCGCAGGCATCCTATCTGCTGAGTATAGGCACGCGACCGCTCGCCAGCGGTCGATGATGGATCTGACGCAAATGCGGCAAATCTTTTAACGACCATACGAGGAGCATATGAAAAAGCTAGTTGCAGTTGTTTGTGGTACCGCCCTGATGGGTGTGAGCGGCATCGCGTTCGCTCAAACCACCAGCCCAGGCATGACCGGCAGCACCGCTGGAAAGAGCATGGAGTTCAAGGCCATGGACGTCAATAAAGACGGCTGGGTGACGCGCGAAGAGTATCTGAGCTTCTATGGCAGTCGCTATGACACGATGAAGCGTAACGACAAAGGTTACGTAGCGTGGTCGGACATGGAAACGTCGGACGGACGTTTCTTCCAACCGGGTACGACCAGCAACACCACGGGCAATCCGGTCTCTGATCGCGCCGGTACGAAGGGTGGCGTAGGCAATCCCCCGGCGACAGGCGGCGGTTCGAAGTAAGTTAGCTCCAAGTAAGTTAGCTCCAGGTTGCGGGTGGCGCGGCAAGCGCCGCCCGCTTCCCTGAATAGTCATCCGACCCAGCGCCGCGCGTTACGAAAGATGCGCATCCAAGGCGAATCCTCGCCGAGGTGCGGCGGCTGCCATGACATCTGCACCGTGCGGGACACGCGCTCGGGATGCGGCATCACGATCGTGAATCGGCCATCGTCGGTAGTGAACGCGCAGCGACCTCCCGGCGAGCCATTGGGGTTGTACGGGTAAGCGTCGGTCGCTCGACGCTGTGAGTCGACGTAGCGCATCGCCACACGTACGTTGGACCGTTGCGTGACACCGTCGAATGCGGCGCGGCCTTCGCCATGCGCGTTGGCGATCGGCACGACGCTGCCCGCCATTCCGGCAAAGAACAGAGACGGCGAGTTCGCGACTTCAACCTGCACCAACCTGCCCTCGTACTGCTCCGAAGCGTTGCGTTCGAAACGCGGCCAGTTTTGCGCGCCCGGAATCAATGCCTTCAAGCGGCTCATCATCTGGCAGCCATTGCAAACACCGAGCGCGAATGTGTCGCCACGGCTGAAAAACTCGACGAACATTTCAGCGAGTCGCGGGCTGTACAGGATGGTCTTGGCCCAGCCTCCGCCGGCACCGAGCACGTCTCCGTATGAAAATCCTCCACAGGCGACGAAGCCTTTGAAGTCGTTTAGCGACTGCCGCCCCTCGATCAAGTCGGTCATGTGCACATCCACCGACGCAAAGCCCGCGCGGTCAAACGCATATGCCGTTTCGGTCTGGCTGTTCACTCCTTGCTCGCGCAGGATCGCAACGCGCGGTCGAACGCCAGTGGCAATGAATGGCGCCGCAATGTCTTCTGACGGATCGAAGCCGAGCGACAGCGACAGTCCGAGATCGTTTGAATCAATTGCGCGCGCGTACTCCTGATCGACACAGTCGGGGTTGTCGCGCAGCCGGGCGATGCGCCACGACGTCTCGCTCCAGACTTTCTGCAACTCGCTGCGAGGCTTCGAAAAGGCGGGCTTGGCGTCGCACCAGAATTCGACGACATCTTTCGAGTTTGGCCGGCCGATTATCTGGCTCGAGGCGCCGAGGCCTGCGCTGCGCAACGCGTCCATCACGGCCGTCTTGTCGCGCTCCCGCACCTGCAACACCGCGCCTAGTTCCTCGCTGAACAAAGCTTTCAGCATCAGCTCGTTGCGCCGCACGCCAACCTGATCCGCGCGGATCTTGAAATCACCCCAGTCGGCGGCCAGCGGATCGACCGCGAGTACGTCGAGGTTCACGCTGATGCCCACGTGCCCCGCGAATGCCATCTCGGTCAGCGTTGCGAACAGTCCCCCGTCGGAGCGGTCGTGATACGCCAGCAACTGACCATCGCGCTGCAGCTGCCGCAGTACCAGCATCAATGCAGCGAGCTGTTCCGGGTCGTCGAGATCGGGCGTCTCGTTGCCGACCTGCTGCGTCACCTGCGCCAGGATCGAGCCGCCCATTCGATTTCGTCCGGCGCCGAGGTCGATCAATATCAGCAGCGTGTCGTTCTCGGCGGCCAGTTGCGGTGTCAGCGAACGGCGCACGTCATCGACCGGGGCCGCGGCGCTGGCGATCAGAGACACCGGCGCGGCGACGATCTTCTCGCCGCCGCCCTCCTGCCAGGCAGTCTTCATCGACAACGAGTCCTTGCCAACCGGGATGCTGACACCGAGCGCCAGGCATAACTCGCTTGCCGCACGCACCGCGTCGTACAGCTTCGCGTCTTCACCTTGGGTGCCGCACGCCGCCATCCAGTTCGCAGAGATTTTCACGCGCTCGAGTTGCACGTCGGCGGCGGCGATGTTGGTCAATGCTTCGCCGATCGCGATGCGCGATGCAGCCGCGGGGTCGATCACCGCGAGCGGCGTGCGTTCGCCGATCGCCATCGCTTCACCCGCGTAGCCGTCGAAGCTGATCAAGGTCACCGCACAGTCGGCAACCGGCACTTGCCACGGCCCGACCATCGAATCTCGAGAACACATTCCCCCCACCGTGCGGTCGCCGATCGTGATCAAGAATGCCTTGCTGGCGACCGTGGGATGCCGCAGTACGTCGAGTGCGCATTGCTCGATGTTCAGACCCGCGCCATCGAACGCCGGCAGCGATTGCTCGACATGCCGAACGTCGCGATGCATGCGCGGGGGCTTGCCGAGCAGCACGCTCATCGGCATGTCGACCACGGGCGCGCCGCCGGCGCTGTCGATCACCAGTTGACCGTCGTCAGCGATGCGGCCGATCACCGCGTACGGACAGCGCTCGCGCCGCGCGATCCAATCGAACGCCGTGAGTTGGTCGGGCGCGATCGCCAACGCATAGCGCTCCTGCGACTCGTTGCACCAGATCTCGAGCGGACTCATTCCGCTTTCCTCGACCGGAACGTCGGCGAGCACGATGCGAGCGCCGCGCTTGGACTGATCCGCGAGTTCCGGCATTGCATTCGACAGGCCGCCGGCGCCCACGTCGTGAATCGACAGCACCGGGTTATGTGCGCCGAGCCCCCAACAACGATCGATGACTTCCTGCGCGCGGCGCTGCATCTCCGGATTGCCGCGCTGGACCGAATCGAAATCGAGCTGTTCGGTGTTCATTCCGGCATCCATGCTCGAGGCAGCCCCGCCGCCGAGCCCGATGCGCATTCCCGGTCCACCGAGCTGCACGAGCAGGGAGCCCGGCGGCAGATCGTGCTTGCGCACCTGATCGTCACGGATGTTGCCGATACCCCCCGCGATCATGATCGGCTTGTGATAACCGTAACGCCTGGCGCCGACCTGTTGTTCGTAGCTGCGAAAGTACCCGAGCAGATTAGGGCGGCCGAACTCGTTGTTGAACGCCGCGGCGCCGATCGGCCCCTCGATCATTATCGACAGCGCGTCCGCAATGCGCGAAGGGAAGCCGAAGTCGTCCTCCCATGCGTGCCGCATGCCGGGCAAGCGCAAGTGCGATACCGAAAATCCGCACAAGCCAGCCTTCGGCTTCGCCCCACGCCCGGTGGCACCTTCATCGCGGATCTCGCCACCGGCGCCGGTGGATGCACCGGGATAGGGAGAGATCGCCGTGGGATGGTTGTGCGTCTCGACCTTGAATACCGTGTGCGTCAACTCATCGCGTGCACCGTAGTCGATGCCGATTGCGCCGGCGGGATGGTCACTATGCGGATAGAAGCGCGACACGCTGCGGCCTTCGAGCACGGCGGAGTTGTCGCTGTACGCGACCACGGTCCCCAGCGGTGCGGCGCGATGCGTGGCGCGGATCATGTCGAACAGCGTCGCGCCTTCGTCCTTGCCGTCGATCGTCCATGTAGCGTTGAATATCTTGTGGCGGCAATGCTCGGAGTTGGCTTGCGCGAACATCATCAACTCGACATCAGTCGGGTCGCGTTGCATGCGGGTGAACGCTGCCAGCAGATAGTCGACCTCGTCGCTGGATAGAGCGAGGCCCATTTCTATGTTTGCGCGCTCCAATGCCGCGCGTCCGGCAGCAAGCATAGGTACCGTTCGCATCGCCTTGCTATCGAGCTCGCGGAACAACAGCGCCGGATCCGTCGCCGGATCGATGACGCTTTCCGTCATCCGGTCGTGCAGGACCGCAGCCACTTGCGCCGCCACGTCGGGCCCCAGCGTGTCACGGCGCGCCAATCTTTGAGCAAAGTTGATGGCGAAGTTGATCGT
>JACCSD010000012.1 GCA_013813185.1 Burkholderiaceae bacterium | reverse complement strand
GCCTTTGAGTCGTCGCCCGAGGAACGGAGCCAAGCCGGGGCCTTTAAGCGAAACAACGCTTTAGCCTTGTTTCGCGCCGGCTTGGCGAGTACCGCCGTGGTCGGCACTTTAGTGCCCGACGACGTAGGCGGCGCAGCTGCGCCAGCCGCTGCTGCATGACGTAAATACAACTCAACTACGTCTGCGACAACGCGTTCGACAGCAACTTCGCAGTGATATCGACGATCGGAATCACGCGCTCATAGGCCATGCGCGTCGGGCCGATTACACCGAGTGTGCCGACGACTTTGCCGTCGACCTCGTATGGCGCGACCACCATGCTTAGGTCGTCCAAAGGCACGGTTTGCGATTCGCCGCCAATGTAAATCTGAACGCCGTGCGCGCCGATCGATACGTCGAGCAGCTGGATCAGCCGCGTCTTGTGATCGAACAGGTCGAACATGCGTCGCAGCTTCGCCATGTCGGTCGCTAGGTCGCTTAGTCCGAGCAGATTGCGCTCGCCCGAGATCACAACCGGCTCGGACTCCGCCTGCGCGTCGCTGCCCGCCTGCACGGCCGCCTGCAGCAACTGCGTGATGTCCGCGCCGAGCTGCCGCAGCTCTCCATGCAACCGCGTGCGCGCATCGCCAAAGGAAAGACCGGCGTAGTGCTCGTTCAGGATGTTTGCCGCTTCCACCAGCTGCGACTGCGAATACGCTGCATCGGTCATCAACACCCGGTTCTGCACGTCGCCTTCGGGCGTCACGATGATCAGAAGCACGCGGCGCTCGGACAACCGCACGAACTCGACGTGCTTGAAACTCGAAGCGCGGCGCGGGGTCAGCACGACGCCGGCAAATTGAGACAGGCTCGACAGCAGCTGCGCGGCCGATTGCATCGCGCGCGCCGGGTCACCGATCTGCAGCTGGCCTTGCATGATCTGCGTCTGCTGCTGCTCGAGCGGCATCGCGGTCAGCAGCGAGTCGACGAACAAGCGGTAGCCGCGCGGAGTCGGCACCCGGCCGGCCGATGTGTGCGGGCTGGCAACGAATCCCATCTCTTCCAGGTCGGCCATCACGTTGCGGATCGTCGCGGGCGACAACTCAAGGCCGGAGATGCGCGACAGTGCGCGGGAGCCAACCGGCTGACCTTCGGCGATATAACGCTCGATCAGCGTTTTCAGTAGTTGGCGCGCTCTATCGTCCAGCATCATCGACCCCAGCGACAAAGTGTACGCAAGGTGTCGTTTGCGTCCTGCATAATCGATTCATGTCCCGGCCGTTCAGTAACGTCGCCCTCTTTGGCAAGCCACGTGCGGAGAATATCCGTGAACCGCTGCTGGCGATCGCGCGAATTGTCGAGTCTGCCGGGGCCAAGGTGCTGTTCGATGCCGCCACCCGCGAGCTTGTCCAGCTCGACGAGTATCCGGGGCATAGCGTGCACGCGATCGGCAAACAGGCCGACGTGGCGATCGTGCTCGGCGGCGACGGCACGATGCTCGGCATCGCGCGCGAGCTGGCTCCGCATCAGGTGCCGTTGATCGGTATCAATCACGGACGGCTCGGATTCATGACCGACGTCTCGCTCGATCAAATGGCCGAAGCGCTGGTGCCGATGCTGCGCGGCGCGTACGAGACTGACCGGCGCGTGCTGCTCGACGGTGAAGTGCGGCGCGGCGGCAAGGCCACCTTTCATGCGGCCGCGCTGAACGACATCGTCGTATCGCGCGGTGTTACCGGCGGCATGGTCGAGTACACGGTGCGCGTGGACGGCGCGGTGATGTACAACCAGCGCGCCGACGCAGTCATCGTGGCGACGCCGACCGGCTCGACCGCTTATGCGCTGTCGGCCGACGGTCCGATCCTGTATCCCTCCCTGGCTGGACTGCTGCTGGTGCCGGTCGCGCCGCAAACGCTGTCGAACCGGCCGATCGTGTTGAACGACGATGTTGTCATCGAGATCGAAATCACCGACGAGCGCGATGCGATGGCGCACTTCGACATGCAGTCGTACGAACAGCTCGCGCCCGGCGACATCGTGCGCGTCAAGCGCAGCGCACATGTGGCGACCTTGCTGCATCCGGTCGGCTACAACTTCTTCGCGACCTTGCGGCAGAAGCTGCACTGGAGCGTGATGCCGAGCGAGCCACACTCACGGGGCTAGCTCGCTCAAACCATGCTGCTGTCGCTATCGATCCGCAATTTCGTGATTGTCGAGTCCCTCGAGTTGGATTTCGCGCCGGGGTTCACCGTATTGAGCGGGGAAACCGGAGCGGGAAAATCGATTCTGATCGATGCGCTGCTGCTGGCGTTGGGCGAACGCGGTGACGCGGATGTCGTGCGCGAGGGTACGCAGCGCGCCGAGATCGCGGCCGAGTTTCGTCCCGGCGAGCTCGTCCAGCAGTGGCTGGCGCAAAACGACCTGACGAGCGACGATGGCTTGCTGCTCGCGCGGCGCACGATCGACGCTTCCGGACGCAGCAAGTCTTTTGTCAACGGCTCTGCGGTCACCCTGTCGCAGTTGCGCGAGCTCGGCGAGAACCTGATCGACGTGCACGGCCAGCATGCCCATCAATCGTTGCTGCGGCCCGCCTCGCAATTGCAACTGCTCGACGAGCATGGTGTGCTTGCAACGCACAGGCGCGCGGCTGCAGAAGTATTTGCCGCGTGGAAAAGTGCGCAGCGCGCACGCGAGGAATCGGAGGCGATGGCAGCCAGCGCGCTGACTGAGCAGGAGCGGCTGCGCTGGATCGTCGATGAGCTCGACGCGTTGGCGCCGCAGCCGCGCGAATGGGAAGAAATTTCAGTCGAGCACAAACGCCTGTCCCACGCTGCCGGACTACTCGAAGGCGCACGCGCTGCGATCGATACGCTGAGCGACGACGATACCTCGGCACTGTCGCAGGTTGCCGCTGTGCATGCGCGCTTGACGCAACTCGCACCCTACGACGAGCGCATTGCACCGATCGTCGAGCTGCTCGATACCGCGCAGATCCAACTCGACGAAGCGGTGTCTGCATTGACACGTTATCTGGACAGGACCGACCTCGACGAATCGCGCCTCGCGGCGGTCGATGCACGATTGTCCGCACTGCATACGGCCGCACGCAAGTTCAAGGCGGCGCCAGAGGCGCTCACGGAAATTTGGCAAGACGCGAAGAACAAACTGCAGGCGCTGTCTGCCGCAGGCGATCTCGAGGCGCTGCGCGCGCGCGAGACGTCCGCGCGCGGCTTGTACGACAAGGCAGCGCAGGAGTTGTCAAAAAAACGCAAAAAAGCTGCGCAGCAGATGAGCGCCGAAGTCACGCGCGCGATGCAGGATCTCAGCATGTCCGGCGGCCGCTTCGATTCGCAGTTAGGCGGTGTCGAGCCGAGTGCGTATGGAATCGACAAAGTGGAGTTCCTGGTGGCCGGGCACGCCGGCGTCAGCCCGAAACCGCTGGCCCGCGTTGCCTCGGGCGGCGAGCTCGCGCGGATCAGCCTGGCGATTTCCGTGATCGCCGCCACCGCGACTCCGGTCGCCACGCTGATCTTCGACGAGGTCGACGCCGGCATCGGCGGGGCCGTCGCCGACACCGTCGGCCGGCTGCTGAAGCAACTCGGACAAAACCGCCAGGTGCTCGCGGTGACTCATCTGCCGCAGGTGGCCGCGCACGGCGATCAGCATTACCGCGTCACAAAGGAAGACAGCGCCGATGGCCGGCCGGTGTCACGGATGATTCAACTCGATCGCAAGACACGCGTCGAAGAAGTCGCGCGCATGCTCGGCGGGCAGGAGATCACCGACACGACACGCAAACACGCGCGCGAGCTGCTAGCCGGCTAACGTAACCAACAAACTTGCTGCAGCCAAGTCCTCGATCGCTGTGCCGACCGACTTGAACAATGTGATGTCGTCGGCTTTCTTTCGTCCCGGTACAGAGCCCGTCACGAGATCTGCCAGTTCGCCACGCACGTCTTCGCGCGCAATGACGCCGCGCTCGATCGGCTCGATAACGTCCGCCGCCTCGGCCAGCGCTCCTGCGTACGTATCCACGTAGACCTGCGAGCGCGCGACCGCCGCGTCGTCGACTTCGCGCATGTCGCGTCTGAACGCACCGACCAAATCGAGATGCGTGCCGGGCTGCAGCCACGCGCCGTGCACGATCGGCGAAGTCGCCGTGGTTGCGCAACTTATGACGTGCGAGGTTCCCACCACGTGCTCGAGATCGGCGGCCGCTTCTGCGGGCAGTCCTTCGGTTCGCAGCGTCGATGCGAGCGCTTGCGCATGCTCTGCGCTGCGGCCCCAGATCAAGAGCCGCTCGACGTCGCGGCCGGCGCAATGGGCCCGAGCCATGAATCGCGCCAGCCGGCCGGTGCCCACGATCAACACGTTGCGTGCGTCGCGGCGAGCCAGATAGCGGGCTGCCAGCAGCGAAGCCGCTGCAGTGCGACGCAACGTCAACGCTTCGCCGTCGATGACGGCGCGCGGTTCGCCACTTTCGCGATCGAACAACACGTAAAGCGCGTTGACCGTCGAGAAGTCGCGCGCGCGATTATTGGGCAACACAGTGACGAGTTTGACGCCGATGGCGCCACCCTGAGCGGCGTTCCACGCCGGCATCAGCAGCAACGAATCCGTCGCCGAAAGTGCGTGCGCGTGACGCAGCGGCGCAGTGGTGCCGGCCCGGAATGCCTGCGCAATCGCATCGGCCAGCGCGGGAAGACTCAGCGCAGAGTGGACTTCCTCGGCAGAAAAGAAGCGCACGAAGCGGGCTAATCAGCGGCCACGTAGCTGCCGGACTTGCCACCATGCTTTTCGAGCAGCCTGACCTCGCCGATCACCATTGCACGATCGACCGCCTTGCACATGTCGTAGATCGTGAGCAGCCCGATCTGCACCGCGGTCAGCGCTTCCATTTCGACGCCGGTCTGCCCGTGCGTTTCGACCTGCGCGCGGCATTCGATCGAGCTCGACGCAGGCTGCACAGTGAAATCGATATCGATCTTCGTAATGGCTAGCGGGTGAGCCAGCGGAATCAGCTCGGGCGTGCGCTTCGCGCCCTGAATCGCCGCGATACGAGCAACGCCGAGCACGTCGCCCTTCTTGGCGCTACCCGAGCTGATCAGCTGCAGCGTGGCGGGCTGCATTGTGATGCGCCCGCCGGCCACGGCGACGCGATGCGTAACTGCTTTGTCGCCGACATCGACCATCTGGGCCCGGCCGGCGGCGTCAAAGTGGGTGAGCGAATTCATCGGCCTGGTTTGTCTGGTTTGGACCCGTGAACCGCAGTGGAACGAAGCGCATATCTGGCTATCATACAAACGGACTGTTTCCCTCGGTGTGCCCTGACGTGCGCGTGCTCAGACTCTTCGTCGTCCTCCTTTGCAGCTTTGTGCTGAATTCGCCACCGGCGCTCGCGCAGTCGATCGACCTGCCGTCGCTGGGCGATGCCGGCAGCGAGGAGTTGCCGCCGGCGACCGAACGAAAGCTCGGCGAGCAAATCATGTTCGAAGTCAGGCGCGATCCCGATTACCTGTCGGACACGGAAACCTCCGAGTACCTGAACAATCTTGGCTACCAGCTGGTCGCCGTCAGCTCTTCGCGCTCGCTCGACTTCGTCTTCTTCGCGATCCGCGATCCGATGCTGAACGCTTTCGCGTTGCCCGGCGGATTCATCGGCGTACACACCGGCCTGATCCTGGCGGCGCAGAGCGAATCGGAGCTGGCGGGGGTGATGGCGCACGAAGTCGGCCACGTCACCCAGCGACATATCGCGCGCATGCTGGCCAAGCAGCGTGAATCCGCTGCGCTCGCGCTGGGCGCTTTGCTGTTGGCGCTGCTCGCAGCGCGGGCGGGCGGCTCGTCGAGCGGCGACGTGGCGCAGGCCGCGATCGTCGGCACGCAGGCCGCGTTGATCCAGCAGCAATTGAATTTTTCACGCGAAGCCGAGCGCGAGGCCGATCGGGTCGGCTTTCAGACACTGACCGAAGCCGGCTTCGACAGCCGCGGCATGGAAGCTTTCTTCGGCCGCTTGCAGACCGGCAGCCGGCTCTACGAAAGCGCGGCGCCGGCGTACCTCCGCACTCACCCGATGACGGTCGAGCGAATTTCGGACATGCAAAATCGCACGCGCAATCTGCGCGTCAAGCAGCGCCCGGACAGCCTGGGCTTTCAGTTGATCCGCGCCCGGCTGCGCGTACTGCAGGAAACGACGACGCAAGGCTGGCGTGACTCGCTCGAGTACTTCAACGGGCAGTTGAAGAATCAAACGACGTCGTCTGAGATCGCAGCCCGCTACGGCATCGCAGTGGCCGCGTTGAAGTTGAACCAGCCCGAGCTTGCGGTGCAGGCAGCGCAGGCGGCGCGCCGTCTTTCTGGCGCACCATCGCCGGTGCTCGACAAGGTGGTTGCCGAAGCGCGCCTGATTGCCGCGCGCAGCGACGAGGAACGCGCCACGGCGGTCCAGCTGGCAAGCGACAACGCGATTCGGTTCCCCTTATCTTCGCTCGCGACCAGTCACTATCTAGATGTCTTGAACCAAACCAATCAGCACGAAGCAGCGATCCAGTTTTTGCGCAATCAGGAAGCGATCGCCCGCACGCAGCCGGCTTATCACGCTCTATTGGGCCGTTCGTACGCAGCGCTGAATCGCCGTTCGCTGCAGCATCAGTCGATCGGCGAGATGTACGCCCTGCTGGGCGCTCCGCAAGCGGCCGTCAATCAACTCGAGCTTGCGCGCCGCGCCAACGACGGCGATTTCTACACGATGTCGGAGATCGACGCCCGGATGCGGGACTTGCAGGCCGAGGTCAAGCGCAATCAGGAAGGTATCCGGGAGGCTGCGCGGCGCGAGCCCGACGATCGTTCGCGGCGTTAGGTCCTTGCATCCGTACAATCGCGGGCCTTGCGTTAATTTTCGATGCGGCCTGTCGCAGCCTCACTGAGCAATGAAATCCGAGAATGAATCGTTGATCGCAGCCACCGCTTCTGCGGCGCAGCCGATTGAGACCGATGCAGTCATCGTTGGCGCTGGCC
>JACCSD010000024.1 GCA_013813185.1 Burkholderiaceae bacterium | reverse complement strand
TGATTTCAATGTCTTGGGACCTGCAACAGTTCCTGATCCCCGTATACGGCACGAGTATCGGACTGTCTGCCTCGCAGATCGGCCTGGTGCTTGGAAGTTTTGCAGCGGCGACGTTCGCGATCAGGCTCGCGATGCCGTCGCTGGCGCGCCGTTATCGCGAATGGCAGGTGCTGCTGTTCACGTTGGTCACGGCCGCCATCGGCTTCGCGCTGATTCCTTTTTTTCAGACGCTGGCACCGCTGATGGCGGTTGCATTCCTGCTCGGACTCGGCCTCGGCGCGGCTCAGCCCAACGTGATGTCACTGCTGCACGACCGCTCGCCGGCCGGCCGTGTCGGCGAAGCGCTCGGCGTTCGCACCACGATCATGAACTCGAGCCACGTCGTGTTGCCGCTGGTGTTCGGAGCGTTTGGCTCGGTGCTCGGCGCCGGCCCGGCGTTCTGGTTGATGGCCAGCATGCTCGGCGCCGGTGGTTGGACGGCGTGGCGTCGCATGACTGTCGAGAAGCGGCCTCGCGAATGAACAAAGTGCCGTTCGACTTCCCGGGCCGCGTCACGGCCGAGCAGCAAGCAGCATCGCTGCACAGCGCGTTGGCCGGTTGGGATGGAACTTCCCCTGTGTGGCTGTTCGGCTACGGCTCGCTGATCTGGAACCCCGAAGTCACCTACGATCGCCGCATCACTGCTCGGGTGCATGGCTATCACCGCCGTTTGTGTTTATGGAGCCGGGTCAATCGCGGCACGCTCGAGTGCCCTGGGCTCGTTGCGGGACTCGATCGCGGCGGGTCGTGCGCCGGCGTCGCTTACCGCCTGCCGGCCAGCACCACGCGCGACGAGCTGGAGCGGCTGTGGGATCGCGAAATGTTCATGGGTTCGTATGCGCCGCGCTGGCTGGAATGCCGGCTGAGCAGCCAGGCAGAAGAAGGCGCGCTTGTCTCTGCGCTCGGTTTTGTCGTGCGCCGCGATGCGCCAAATTACGCGGGCAAGCTCAGTGAAGCCGAAATTCTCGCGGTCTTCGAGCGCGGCAGCTGCGGCCGCTTCGGCACCAGCCTCGACTACTTGATCAAGACCGTCACCTCGCTGCGCGAGCACGGCTTGAGTGACCCGCATCTCGAACGGCTCGCCCGGCATGCCGAAGCTCAAGTGCCTAAGATAAGGTCATGAACATCGCCGATTTGCGTGTCGAATACAAACGCAGCGAACTCGATGAGAGTCATGCGGACACCGATCCGGTCGCGCAATTTTCAGTCTGGTGGGATGAAGCCACGAAAGCGCAGGTGCGCGAATCCAACGCAATGACACTCGCTACCGCCACGGCGGAGGGCAAGCCCGCGGCGCGCACCGTGTTGCTGAAAGGCTTCGATCAATCCGGCTTCGTGTTCTTCACCAATTACGAGAGTCGTAAAGGTGCGGAGCTCACCGCCAATGCCCACGCCGCGCTGCTCTTTTTCTGGCCCGAGCTCGAGCGGCAGGTGCGTATCGACGGCACGGCGTTGCGCACGACCGCAGAGGAGTCGGACGAGTACTTCCGCAGCCGTCCGCTGGCGAGCCGCATCGGCGCTTGGGCGTCGCCGCAGAGCCAGCCGATTTCGGGCAAGGCGTGGTTGATGGCGCGCGTTGCGGAAATGGCGCTGCGTCATGCGACGGCGCCGAGCCGGCCGCCGTTCTGGGGCGGTTATCGCGTCGTGCCGAATGCGATCGAGTTCTGGCAGGGCCGGCCGTCGCGCCTGCACGATCGACTGCTGTATACAAGGTCCGACGCCGGATGGACGCGGGTTCGCCTTGCGCCATAGATCAAGGCCGACAAACTTGTTAGCGTGAAATCGCCGCCAAAGCCGGACAAATTCGCGCGAATGGCGGCGCGCAACGCAGTGGCGGCGGCTATCATCCGCGCACGACAGCAAGAGCGTTGGGAGAGCATCGATGGCTGAGCAGCAGATCTCGATCATCATCGTCGAGGACGAGCCCGAGTTTCGCCGGCGCTTTGTGCAGATCGTAGAGAACGAGCCGAGCATGAAGCTCGTCGGCGCAGCGTCGAACAAACGCGAAGCGCAAGCGATCATCGACCGCGAATCTTTTGAAGTGATGCTGATCGATCTCGGCCT
>JACCSD010000364.1 GCA_013813185.1 Burkholderiaceae bacterium | reverse complement strand
GCACTTCGACGCGGCGGAAAAACGGGTTGGGAGTCGGCTTGACGGCTTGCGAGCAGAGAAAGGCGACGCCGCCCTGTTCGCAGGGAAGAATGCTCTCGCCGGGCTCGAGACGTTCGCGTCCCAGGCGGAGTTCGAGCAATCGGTTTTCGGCCGTCAAGATTGCCAACAGCTTTTGGCGCGTGTACTCGGCGGTTGAAGTCAGCGACATCGCGCCGCGCATCGATGCTGCCAACGCGACGCCGATGATCACCAGCGCGACCAGCACTTCGAGCAGCGTAAAGCCCGGCTCTTTTTTGCTCTGACGCATCATTTTGCCGTGACCTGATCTGCCGCAAGGAGCGAGCGGCCCGCTTCGTCGAAGTCGACTCGGACCGATCCGTCCTCGCTGGTCAGTTCCAGTCGCCAGCGCGGCTGTATCCATTCGCGGGCGATCGCGACCCGTACGGGTGGCGCGCCCGGGCCGAGCAGCACCTGCGCCGGTTGCGGGCCCCCGTTGTCGAGCACTGCCAAGCGCGTCAGCGGGGTTTCCCACGTGCGCTCGCGCAGCAAGTCGTCGCCGGTCAACAGTCGCCGCTCGCCGCCCGATTCAGTCACAAAGCGATATCCAAGCAGGTCGGCTTCCCACACGATCGGTTGCTGTGTGATGCGCGATTCGTCGGCGGCGAGCGCCATCAATTGCCCGACCCGCTGTGCTTCGCGCTGTAACTGCTGGCGCGGATCGGGTGCGATGTTGATCGTGACCAGCGACACCAAAATGCCGGCAAGCACGATCACGACCATCAGCTCGAGCAAGGTAAAACCGGCCGGGCGATGTGCTGCTGCACGCCCGCGCAGCGCGGCGAATGCTATAGCTGCCACGAGCCGATGTCGGCGTCCGGCGTGCTCTGCTCTCCGCCGTTGGCACGATCGCGACCGAGCGAGAACACGTCGATTTCGCCGCGCACGCCGGGATTCAGGAACTTGTACGGCTCGCCCCACGGGTCAGCGGGCACCGTTGAGCGCTCCAGATATCCGCCCTGCTTCCAGTTGCTTGGCATCGGCTCGGTGATAGGCCGTGTAATCAAAGCCTGCAATCCTTGATCGGTCGTTGGATAGCGACCGTTGTCGAGCCGGTAAAGTTTCAGCGCTTGCATGATCGACGCGATGTCCTGCTTCGCGGCAGCGATCTTCGCGTCGTCGGTGCGGCCTACAACACGCGGCACGATCAGTGCGGCCAAGACGCCGAGGATCGTGATCACGACCATGATCTCGATCAACGTAAAGCCGCGCGAGCGGCGCCTGGGCAAACGAAAATAGGAACGAACGTCTGTCATTGGAGTCATCAGACCATTGGGCAACGCGGTAGAAAACTTGAAGATAAGCGCCGAACGCCTTGAAGTTCCTCGCTTTTCGACGCGGACAACCGAGGGTGCAGGGGATATTATCAACGCGAATCGGCTGCCCTACCCCCCGGACAGGGGATGCTTCACGGACTAATACATGGTGAGCTAGCGCCGAACATCGGATGGGATAGTGAAAAAGTTTGCTTTCGCTGCTGTTCATTTGTTTTTCTTCGTTGCCGTGTTGGCGATCGCCGGCTTTTGGGGCATTCGCATCTTCACTCCGTCGCCGATCGCAGCGCCGCCGCCTTTGCCTCCGCCGCCGTTACGCGACCCCGATCCTCTGGCGGCTGCGCGCATGTTTGGCAAGGTCGATGTCGTGCAATCAGTGGCGTCCAATGTGCAGGCGATTGGAGTGTTCGCGGCGGGCAAGGATTCGAGCGCCGTGCTTGTAGTTGACGGCAAACCGGCGCGCGTGTTTCTGATCGGGCAGGAAGTTGCGCCCGGCATGAAGCTGGTGTCAGTGACTTCCGAGCTCGCCATTCTTGAGTCCAGCGGGGGGCGGCAGGAAGTACGGCTGCCGGCGCGGCCGATCGCACAACTCGGCGGGCTTCCAGCGGCGCCGAATTTTTTCCGTGACGGCAACACGCTGACGGCGCCCAGCAGTGAAGGGGCACCGAATATTCCACGCTCGACACCGCCGCCGCGGCCCGCGCTGCCGCAGCCACCGCCGATGGTGCAGCCGCAGATGCCGGCCCAGCAGTTTCCGACTCAGCCGGTGCCGCAGATGCAACCGCAGCAACAAATCCAGCAGCAACAAATCCAGCAGCAACAAATCCAGCAGCAGCAACAAATCCAGCAGCAAATGCCCCAGCCGCAACCGATCATTCCGGGCGGCGTGCCCGCTCAGGCGCAATAACGGTGCCGGGCGCTTATGCGGAGGCGGCCGCGCCGGCGTTCGGCGGATACGACTTTTCACCCTGCAGCGTGGTGTCGATCGGCAGCGCGGGTTGGTCTGAGACTTCTGTGTACAGCGGCGAAAAGTCGGGCGCTGTGTCGGCAAACAACTGATCGAACGATTCAACGACGAAATAGGCGGATTGGTAGTCGTCGATCTTGTACGGCGTTCGCAAGACCCGCTTTAAATCAAACGCTAGGCGCTGTGGCTTTGTGCTGGTGAGCGCGTATTGCGTTTCGCCCACCGAAGACAAGACGCCAGCGCCGTAAACGCGCAAGCCGCGCGCGGTCGTGATCAAACCGAACTCCACCGTGTACCAGTAAAGACGCGCGAGGTATTCGAGCGCCTTCAAGCCTTGGGCCTTTAGTCCGCCTCGACCGAACGCCTGCATGTAATCGGCGAACACCGGATTAAACAGCAGTGGAACGTGTCCATAAAGATCGTGAAATACGTCAGGTTCGACGATGTAGTCGAACTCTGCGGGGCTTCGCACCCAGACAGTGACCGGAAAGCGCCGGTGGGCGAGCAGCGAAAAGAAAGCGTGCTCGGGAATCAGGCCCGGCACGGCGACGACTTCCCAACCGGTAGCGCGCTGCAGTGATTCGCTGATCGATTCAAAGCGCGGAATGTGATCGGCTGCGCCGAGCTCCTGCAAGGCGTCCAGGAATTCTTCACACGCCTGACCCGGCGCCTGCTTGACTTGCCGTGCGAACAGTCGCGAGTACAGCGCGTGCTCATCCGCCGTGTAGTGCTCCCAGTGTTGGTCGCACGTGTAGTCGTCGCGCGCCTCGGAGTAATCGCCGCGCGGCGGACGAGTGCTGGCGCCGTAGGTGACCGGTGCGACTGCCATCTGGGTTTTAGGCAGTCGCCTTACGGTCGTCGGCTTTCAGTACGCCGCGCCGGATCTGGTCGAGTTCGATCGATTCGAACAGCGCGCGGAAGTTGCCTTCGCCGAATCCCTCGTCGCCCTTACGCTGAATGATCTCGAAAAAGATCGGACCGATCACCGTTTGCGTAAAGATCTGCAGCAGCAATTCGTTCGGCGCGCCCTGGTGCGTGGCGCCGTCGATCAGGATATTCAGCAGTTTCAGCTCGGCCAGTGGCTCTCCATGGCTTGGCAGCCGCTGATCGATCAAATCGTAGTAGGTCTCGATCGTGTCCTGGAATGCGACTCCGTGTTGCTTCATCGCGCGCACCGTCGCATATATGTCGTCGGTCGCGAGTGCGACGTGCTGAATTCCTTCGCCGCGATATTCATCCAGGTATTCGACGATCTGGCTTTTGTCGTCCGAGCTTTCGTTGATTGGAATGCGGATCTTTCCGCACGGGCTCGTCATGGCTTTGCTCTTCAGCCCGGTCAGCTTGCCCTCGATGTCGAAATAGCGGACTTCGCGAAAGTTGAACAGGCGCTCGTAGTACTCGGCCCATTCCTTCATCCGGCCGCGGTGTACGTTGTGCGTCAGATGATCGATGTAGGCCAATCCGCAGCCGATCGGGTTGGCCTGCGTGCCTGAGATCGGTTCGAAGTCGACATCGTAGATATTGATGTCGCCGATGCCGCCAGGTGCAGCGGCGTTCTTGCCGCGCCAGCGATCGACGAAATAAATCAGTGAGTCGCCGATCCCCTTGATCGCCGGGATGTTCAGTTCCATCGGCCCGGACTTGGAGTCAAATCCCCACGCGCCGAGTTCCAGCGCGCGCTTATAGGCATGTGCGGCATCCCGCACGCGAAACGCGATCGCGCAGATCGACGGTCCATGCAGTCGTGCAAAACGCTGCGCGAAAGAATCGGGCTCGGCGTTGATGATGAAATTAACGCCGCCCTGCCGGTAAAGCGTCACATTCTTGTGACGGTGGCGGGCGACCGCCGAAAAGCCCATGGTTTCGAATAGCTTTCCCAGTGCCACCGGGTCGGGCGCGGCGTACTCGATGAACTCGAACCCATCGGTGCCCATCGGGTTATCCCAGCCGGTGAATTGCATCGAATCTCCTGGTAGCCCTCACTACAGCAAGAATACTGCCGTAATCGGGCGTGATCGCGGCACGCGCCAACCCACGCGCCGGTGACCGCGCCATTTCGTCGCACCGTTGGGCGATTCACTCCGGTCATTCCGCGAGCTTGCAGTTGACTCCATTGTTTACGCAGTTCGTCGCACTCCGATCGCATTGTGCGAAGCGCGTGCCTAAAGTTCGCGTCAAGACATGCAGACGCAACGAAGGAGAACGCCATGTATCCCATTTCCCTGGCAACTCGCATTCTGAGCGCGGCGCTTGCCGCAATCCTCGGACTTGGATTGGTCGCCACCGCTGGCGGTGCGTTGCGCGAGCAGCGGACGTTGCCGAAAGCCGAGCCTCTGCAGGTGGTACACCTCGAACCCGTGATCGTCAGACTGCACAAGCAGCCACACGTTGCAGCGGCGTGTGAGCAGGCGCCCAAGGCCGCGTTGTAGATCGCGGCGCATTCGTTCAAAGGCCCGGTTGATCCGGGCTTTTTTGTTTTTTTACGCTCCAGTTCCCTGGCGCGCAGTCTGTTGCCAGATAAGTGCAGTCTGTCGCAGCCGATTGGTGTTCCATGCTCCGCGCCTTATAAAGTGCACCGATGACAACCGAGCACAACTCAGATACGCGCGCAGCTTCCGCGCAAGCAACGTCCGCAGCACAAACTCCTCCGCGCCGCTCCCGCCTGAGCAGAGCTTTTGCGTGGGGTCGCGGTGCGGCGGTTGACGCCGGTCGAGCGTCGGCGCCGACGCTAAAGAGCGCCGGCGCCCGCCTCGGCGATTGGCTCGCAACGGTCGGATGGGTGAAATTTTTCTTTGTAGCGCTGCTATTGCTGATCGTTGGTGCGATTGCGGACAAAGTCTTCTATGACTCCGAGCCCGTCGTAGTGGTGAAGGTGGGCGAAGGCAAAGATCGAGTTCAGGTGAATCTGCAGGTCGCTCCGGACGGGATGCAAATACAGGCGCCGGCGGATGCGCCGCCGGTCAAGAAGCGGGCGCGCAAGAAGTCGGACAGCGCCAGCGTCAAGATCGACGACAAGGGATTGCGGATCACGGCCAACGACATCGACAACGAGCGGGTGGCCGTCGTGATCGACGAAAAAGGCGTCCGCGTCGAGCGCGCCCCGCCCGACGCAAAAGGCGCGACCGGCGCAGCGGGTACGGAGCAGGGAGTCACGGTCGAAAGTGACGGGCGCACGATAAAGATCGCCCCGGAGTTCACGCAGGATCCGGAGCAGCTTGCGTTGGCGCTCGACAAGGCGCGCGATCAAATCGAAGACATCGTCGAGAAGCAGATCGAGCGCCAGATTGCGCGCGAGACGCGCCGGTATCGCGAAAAAACCGGCGACTGGCTACTGAGCTTCGTGATGTTGCTGATCATGACGGGCATCATTGTCAAGGTGGTTTTAGGTGGAAAGAAACGCGCTGAACGGCGTGCTGAAGCCGCCACGGAGACTGCTGCCGAAGAAAGTCTGAAGCGACAACTGGCGGAAGCGCAGCTGAAAACCATGCAGGCGCAGGTTGAACCGCACTTTCTTTTCAACACTCTTGCATCGGTCGACTATTTGATCGAAACCGAGCCGTCGACCGCGTCGAAGATGCAGAAAAGCCTGATCCAATATTTGCGCGCGTCGTTACCGCAAATGCGAGAAGGTTCGACCACGCTCGGCAAGGAAGTGCAGCTGTGCCGCTCTTACCTTGAGATATTGAAATTCAGGATGGAAGACCGGCTGCAATACTCGGTCATCGTTCCGCAAGGACTCGGCTCGGCGCAGTTTCCGCCGATGATGCTGCAGTCGCTCGTAGAGAACTCGATCAAGCACGGGCTGGAGCCCAAACCCGAAGGCGGTGCGCTGACCATCTCAGCCGACATTTCGAACGGCCGTCTGCGCGTGACGGTGGCCGACTCCGGGCTTGGATTTGCCACCGCCGGAGTGTCGGGAAGCGGCGTTGGCCTGGCGAACGTGCGCGAACGGCTGGCCGCTTTGTACGGCAGCGCCGCGAGCTTGTCGATCGAAGCGAATTCACCCAGCGGCACGATCGTCACGATCGAGGTGCCCTACACGTTTGAGGCAGACGGCCGCTCTGGCGCAAAACCGAACGCATAGAATCGCCGGATGCCGACGGCGATCATTGCAGACGATGAGCGTTTAATGCGCGAGCAGCTGCACGCGCGGCTCACCGAAGTCTGGCCCGAGCTGCAGGTGTTGGCGGAAGCGAAGAACGGTGAAGAAGCGGTAGCGGCAGTTCGCGAACATCATCCCGATCTCGCATTTCTCGACATTCGAATGCCCGGCATGACGGGCATCGAAGCTGCGCGGCACATCGGTGACGCGTGCCACGTCGTATTCATTACGGCGTACAACGAATACGCAGTCGATGCCTTCGAGCAGGGCGCTATCGATTACGTGCTGAAGCCCGCGGAGGCCGGGCGTCTTGCGATTACTGTCGCTCGTGTCAAACAGCGGCTCGGTTCCAGGCCGAGCGATCTTGGGGCGCTGTTGAGTCAGCTGACTGCAAAGCTCGAGTCCAACGGCGGCGCTGACAAGCGCAGTCACCTGCAGTGGATACAGGCGAGCGTCGGTCAGCAGCTGCGCCTTATACCGACTGCGGAAATTCTTTTCTTCACGTCGGACGAGAAATACACGCGCGTGCAAACCGAATCCTTCGAGGCGTTGATCCGCAAGCCGATCAAGGAATTAATCGACGAGCTGGATCCCGAGCAATTCTGGCAAATACATCGAGGGACGATCGTCAACGCCAAGGCGATCGCCGGTGTGACACGCGATTTTCGCGGGCGTCAGCTGGTGCTGATCAAGGGGCACACCGAAAAGCTGGAGGTCAGCCGCAACTACACGAACCTGTTCAAGCAGATGTAGATCGGTGTTGAACTGCGTCTGCGTTTGCGACGCGAAAGCCCAGATCGATCGCCGCTAGCATTTCGGAAAACGTTTCATCCATCAGGGATGCCGCAGTTGGAGGCTCAAGGCTGAGGAACGCGCGTGGCTCGTAGACGTCGGATACCAATTGCATACCGGCGCGCTGGGCCAAAGACTTCAATGCATCATTTTCAGGCACATACGTCATCACCAGGTTTGTCGCACCACGATTACGCGCGTGCACGGCCGCTCGTTGCAGCAGACGCAATCCGAACCCGCGGCGGCGTGCCTGCGGTAGTACGGAAAGGCCGAACTCTGCCGTTGTTGAGGATGTGTTCTTGTTGAAACCTAGGTGCCCGAGTGCGAGAACGTCGGCGGCCTCATCGAAAATTCCGAAGATCGCATCGCGGCTGAAGTGCAGTTTTCTTACATAGGCTCGAAGGGCGTCGTCCGTTACTGCATAACCGAAGCGAAGCCAGAGATCCCGCTCCGACAGTCTGCATAGGTGCGCCAATACGCGAGCCCTGTGGTGCGGGCCAAGTTGCGCAACTAGTTCGGTGGGAATACGTTGTTGCATTGCATCATTATCGGGACTGACCGCTGCAAGTCAATGATGGTCGGATCAGACGTCAAGGGCACGGCATGGCCGCCGCCTGCGCGCTTGGCGCAGAGCGCATTGCCTCTCATGCGAGTGAGTGCTACCAAACAGCTACCACCGGGTAGAAGTGTTCTCCGTTCTAGGAGCGGTAGTTACGCGTCTGACGCTGCGTCGCGTCAACATTTAGTGTCCGTTTGACAAGCCTTTGTTCTGCAACCATAATTTGCGGTTCGCCGCGGAGGGGTGCCCGAGTGGTTAAAGGGGGCAGACTGTAAATCTGTTGGCTTACGCCTACGTTGGTTCGAATCCAACCTCCTCCACCACAGCAACCTCCAGAGCGAATGGATGAGCGTGGAAGCGGGAGATCAAGGTTTGGTCGGGCGGGTGTAGCTCAATGGTAGAGCAGAAGCCTTCCAAGCTTACGACGAGGGTTCGATTCCCTTCACCCGCTCCAGTAAACAACAGGAATACCGCACCCAACGAAAACAACAACCGTGTCGTCGAGAAGTCCGTGGATGCGCGACGCGAGCGCGAAGACAGTACACAGAGGTACGGCGAGCGCGAGCAACAAAGCAGACATGGCCTTATCGGCGATCACGAGGCCCATGTGGCTCAGTGGTAGAGCACTCCCTTGGTAAGGGAGAGGCCACGCGTTCGATCCGCGTCATGGGCACCAATCGAAATTGAAACTTTGAGACAGGAAGCATTCAGGAGTTAGCGATGGCGAAAGGCAAATTTGAGCGGACCAAGCCGCACGTGAACGTAGGCACGATAGGCCACGTCGATCACGGCAAGACCACGTTAACGGCGGCCATGACCTCGGTACTAGCGAGCAAGTTTGGGGGC
>JACCSD010000362.1 GCA_013813185.1 Burkholderiaceae bacterium | reverse complement strand
GTGCAGCGCGACAAGCTCGGCCAGATCGTGCTGGTCTTCAACGATGAGAAGCGTGCGCAGCATGGTGTGAGTCGCGTCTTCGAACGCGAGCTTACAGAGGGGCAACGAAGACCGTGATGCCGATTTGATCGCACCGGCGCGGTTTCGTGAGACTCTCGTGATACCTGGCGGCTACGGTGTGCCCTGAGACAGCAGACCGCAGGAGGAGTCGTGAATCCGGATGGCCGCACCAACGCGCGCGAGGTGTTCAATGATACGGCCGCAGCGGCCGCTCTGCGCAGCCGGTTGCTGCACTATGCGCTGCGAAATTTAAGCGAAGCCGATGCGGAGGACGCAACGCAGGAAACCCTGCTGGCGTTGCTGGCCGCGCCCGACGGCTACCGCGGCACGGCGCAATTCGACACCTACGCGCACGCGGTGCTGCGCCACAAGACGGTCGATGTGTATCGCACGCACGCAAGAGAGCTGCCGCACGCGCCGGAGACCATACAGGCGGCGATCGATCGGGCATCGGAGACGGGCTCCGATGCAGATCCGCAAAACGACCCGGCCGAGCAAATCGACGCGCGGCGCCAAGCGCAATGGTTCTGGACGACGCTCGGGTCGTGCCTGCGCGAACTACCGGATCGAACGCGCGCAGTGTTCGAACTGCGCACTTTGCTCGAGATCGATTTGCCTGTTGTCTGCCGGCAACTGGGCATTACCCGCAATCACGGCGGTGTGCTCGCGCACCGCGCGCGAGCTCACATTCGCCGCCGGTGGCCGGCAGCAGCTGCGTAGGAGATCGCTATGGCATGACCGGCACCATCTTCCGGCGCTGCAAACCCTTGTACGCCAAGGCCGCGACGACGCCGAACATGATGTGCACAAAGATGCTGAGCCCGCCGCGCGCCATTGCAAACCACGGAAACACGGCGGTAAATCCGTAGAAGTTGACGAGATAGAGAACCAGCCCGAAGACTGCCCCGGCAGCGATTGCCATTCCCATACTCAGGCGCTGAATGATCAGCGCCAGAATCAGTCCGTACACGATCGAGAGTGGCAAATGAATCAGCATCGTGACCATCAAGATCACTGGATCGAAGGTGGCCGGCGGCGGCAGCACTCCCTTGCCCATGCCGATCGCGGCAATCATGCGGGGCGGCCCCCATGGGCTACCGCCTTGCAGCAGCGGCACCAGCATCATTTCCAGCGCCATGAACACCAGGCCGGCCATGATGCCCGACCAAATGGCAGCGCTCCAATCGACGGCGGTTCTAACGGGTGGCATATCTGCGGTCGCCATTTATTTCTCCTCCGTCAAGAAAAAACGCCCGCATGATGCGGGCGCTGCGTGATCGGTTCTGTTTATTTGGTGTTGGTGGTTTCCGTGTTTTTGGTGCGTGATGTCGAACTGGGTTTGCCCATATCGCCGCTCATCATTTTTGCGGGCTGGTCGGCGTCGGCGGTGCGCGTTTGCGCGGCAAATTGCAGCTTCTGCATATACGGATCCATCTTGCCCGCCATGCTTTCCTTGATCGCTCGCGCATAGTACTCGCGCGCCTGCGCCACGGTCTTGCTGTTTCTGGCGATGTCGTGTGCGAGGTTGAGCGCCAGGAAGTTCGCTTCTTCCTTGTCGCAGCGCGCCGCGATCGTGCCCTTGGTGCGCTCGACGATCACGCTGCCGTCGTATCTGGCCAGATCGTCGAATTTATCGGGCGGCACTCTGTAGTCGATGATCTGTTCCATCACGTCCTTGTGCGCCATCGGGAACTGATGGTCGACTTCCTCTTTCGAGATGATCGTTTCTTTCCACGGACCATTGTTAATCCAGATCACTCGCGTGGCGGTGACTTCGTTCGGAGCACCATACTTTTTGATCATCGCTTCGGTTGCCATCTTCGATGCTTCGGGCCAACTGCTGACCATCTGCATCACGTCGGTGCCCTGCATGGAGGCAGTGGCAGGTTGAGTCGATTGTGCGATTGCGCTTAGGCTGGTACTGGCGGCGACTGCGAGCGCGCAACAGCCGATTTTCATGCGGGTGTTCATCACTTGACTCCTCAAAGATTGGCGGCTTCCGCCGCGTCGTAGAGCAACTACGAAAGACAAACAGCAATCGCCGTACCTTTGAGCGAGTAGCGCGGCACCTGGCCTTGCTAAGTGATTGCCCCGCGATTGCGTTTTGTCATCTAGGCGTCGACGAGGGCAGCGGTGTTAGAAAGCTGTGACAAATCCGTGATGACGCCGTGACATTTGCGAAGCGCAGCAACGTCGCTCACGAATCGACGGTCAGGACGCGGTATGCGCGCTCTCGAGCGATCGTGCGCCGTCTTATCAGCGAGCGCGGGGCTTCGACGCCTTCAATGTAAACAGCAGCGGCAAGCGCTCCGGCGCGCCCGGCAAAACGTAGCGCCCGGGCGACTCCTCCACTTCCGATGCGAGCATAGGCCACTCCGCGTAATAGTGCTCTTGCAGCCCATTGCTCAACGCATCGACGTCGTAACCCTCCGGACCTGTGTGGATGTCGACTCGGTCGTCCCCGCCCGCGAGGTTGTCGCGCGCCAACGCTGGCACGTCACGGTTGAGCGACTCCCTCGACAGCGACCAGAGTCCAATTGGCCGTTCGTTTGCGAAGCTCGAGCAGCGGCCGGTACGCCGGCGATCGGTACCACGCCTTCAACTGCGCCATGTCGGGAAACTCGAAGATCACCATGCGCTTGGGTGTCCCATCGCCGTCCAGTACTTCAGCGGCACGCCGCGCACTACGTAGCGTCCACCAAAGGCTTCGATCGTCGCGGATACCTGTTGCAAAGGATCGATGCCCGGCAGCGTCCCAGGCATCGAACAGCTTTATTCCGCGTATTCGTCGGATCCTTGCACCCAAATGAAAGACTGGATGTCGATCGTGTCTTGCGGCCGAATGTCTTGCAGGTCTCGGCGGACGGTCGCTGCAAAACCAAGCAGGCTGGCATATGTGTCCCAAGATGGCCGCGGGACGTAACGAAAGTCGTAGCCGTACTCGCGCGCGGCAATCCGCGTCACGTTGGGTTTCAGGAAGATGTGCGTTTCAGGCTGGGCGATGAATCCGAAAACGGTCACCAGCGGCCATGTCAGCACGCGGGTTTGCCGGCGTGGAAGGGCTTCGACCGACCGACACCACCCCTCGAACTTGCGCTGCGCATTTGGCCGCCCATAAAGGAACTCGTAAAGTCCTTCCGCGAAAAGCTTCGCGCCGGCGGCGGACTTGACCGCATCGCGCAGTGCCATTTTCTCGAACGAGAACAGCAGATTGGTGCGCGACTCGATCCGGACCGCGTGCGCGGCGATCTCGCTGAACCGGCCCTGCCGCAGCAGCGCCGCGTACGCCTTGCGATCGAGCACCTCGTTCCACTGTTGATGCGCCCGCCATTTGTATCCGCGTTCCCAGTCGAAATACTTCTCGTCGCGAAAACCATTCTTGAAGAAGCGCAGAAACTTGCGGCGGCATCGGCGCGCGCCGCTCGACGTCAATGCGCTCGGTGCCGATTGCGGCACGCGCTCGAGCGCGCTCGTTCTTTCGAGAGCCATGTGTGTCCCGGATGTTGCGGTGCCCAGCACTAGCAAGCAGTGTGCGTAGTTGCGTGGCGCCGGCGAGGTCTCACCGTTCCTGATCTAGGCCTTGACGCCTGCAATGTAAACAACAGCGGCAACCGTCCCAATCGACCGGCTGTCAGCGCGCCCTTGTTCCCCGGTCAATGTGCAGCGACTCCTTCGACAGCGACGAGCGTCGAGTTCGTGGTTCGGGCGCGAAGCTCGAGCAGCGGCCGATACGCGGCAGAGTGATACCAGGCTTCCAGCTGTGTCATGTCGGGAAACTCGAGGATCACGAGGCGCTTCGGCGACCAATCGCCTTCGAGCAGCTTGGCTGCGCCGCCGCGCACCAGGAAGCGCCCGCCGTAGGTTTCGATCGTCGCCGACACCTGCTGCCGGTACTGCTCGTATCCCGCGGCATCGGTCACTTCAACGTTGGCAAACAGATAAGCCGGCATCACGGTTCCTCTCTTTCAGACTGCAGCGCGCTGCGCTTTCCACTCGTACCTGAGGTCGGCGAGCTGCCAGGTCGGCTCGAACCCGCGCGCCACGATTCTGAATCCATGCTTTTCGTAAAACGCGCGGGCGACCGCGTTGCGGGCGAACGTGTAAAGCCACAGGCTGCCGCTCGACTGAGCCTTCGCCCAGTCAAGAAGCTGAGTGCCTACGCCGCAGCGGTGATTCCCCTTGCGCACGTACAACTGCGAAATCGAGTCCCTGGTTGCCGCAATGAATCCAACAAGCTTACCGTCCAACATGGCGATCCGAACCATGTTGTTCGGAATGAGCTTCGTTATCAAGTACTGACTTTGTTCTGCAATTGGATGCGGATCGGCAACGCCCACGCCAAATTCGAAACTCTCGCGCCACATTCGAACCAGTTCGTCGATTCGTGCGAAATCGAACTTAAGGCTATCGATCGTGAGGTGATCTTTTTTCAAAGCTGCCATTGATAATGTCACGCTTTGATGCAGCGTGGACCCGCGCCGCATTCGTCGCCGATTTCAGCAACGAAACGCCGATGCTTCGTCGCGTATTCGCGAGCGTGGCGTCGCAATTAAAGCAAACTATCCTTTCAACCATCGCCGCCATTGTTTCGCATGGATGGCAGGGTGCGCGAGCATTCGATCGGCCGAAGTGGTGGCCGACCAGGTACAAGTAATGGCTGATTCAAAGTCTTGAGGATCAACTGAACAGTCGGCGGTAGCAACTCAGCTCAATGCCTTGATGGATCATCGACCGTCGCCGTGCCAGCAATTTAAATCCCGTGCGCGAAAAGATGAGCTACATCGACCGCATCAAGCGAGTGCTGCCGCCCGCAGAACTCGCACGTAACGGTAACCGATCCCTGTTCGGCCACGATCGAGTCCACTTCGTCCTGACCCAGCGAGATCAGCATCTTTCCGATGCGCTCACGCGAGCAGGTGCAGGCGAAGCGCGGCGTCAGCGGCGCGTAGTGCTCGAGCGTTTCCTGCCAGAACAGTCGATGGGACACATTTTCGGGCGAAAGATTTAGCAACTCTTCTGCCGTCACGGTTTGCGCGAGCGCGGTCACGTGCTCCCACGTGTCGTCATTCGGCGCGACTTGAAGTCGGCCATCGTTTGGCAAACGCTGCAGCAGCAACCCCGCCGCGACGTCTTCGTTCGACGCCAGCCATAGCCGCGTTTCAAGCTGCTCGCTTTGCCGCATGTAGGTTCGCAGCACTTCGGCCACGCTGTCGCCTTCGAGCGCGACGATGCCTTGATACGGCTGTTGCCCCGGCAATGGATCTTTCGGGTCGAGCGTGATCGAGAATCGGCCGCGCCCGCCGCGGTTCAGCAGCTCTTGCAGCGAAATGTCGTCGGCGATCGGCTCGTCGCGCACTTTGGCCGTTGCGCGCAGCGCAAGATCGGGCTGGCATTCGACCACCAGCAGCTGCAGCGGACCATCGCCATAGACCTGCATCACCAGCGCGCCGTTGAATTTGATCGTGGTGGCAAGCAGCGCAGCGGCGGCGACCATCTCGCCAAGCACACGCATGATTGGCGGCGGGTATCGACGGTGCGCGGTCATCGCGCGCCAGGCGGCGTCGAGCCGCACCAATTCGCCGCGCACTTGCGCGCCGGTGAACGCAAACTTCACCAACAAATCGGACATCGCGACGTCCGCAGCGCTCGCGTTCAACTCAAACGCTTCAGATCGCGGCGATAGGCGACGGCGCGCTGCACGTAGCCGTCGGTGTCGCGCTTCATCCGTTCGATATGCGCCGGTTCGAGCTGCCGCACGACTTTTGCGGGTGAGCCAATGACCAGCGAACCGTCGGGAATCTGCTTGCCTTCGGTGATCAGCGCGCCGGCGCCAATCAGGCAGTTGCGCCCGATCACCGCGCCGTTGAGTATCACGGCCTGGATTCCTATCAGGCTGCCGTCGCCGATCGTGCAGCCGTGCAACATCGCCTGATGGCCCACGGTCACTCTGCGGCCGATCGTCAGGGGGAAACCCGGGTCTGCATGCAGAACGCTGCACTCCTGCACGTTGCTGTCATCGCCGATCTCGATCGGTTCGTTGTCGCCGCGCAGCGTTGCATACGGCCAGATACTGACGCGCGCTCCCAGAATGATCGTGCCGATCAGAGTGGCGGTGTCGAAAACGTACGCGCTCGGGTCGATCTGTGGGACGCGCTCGCCCAGCTGGTAGATGGCCATGCGCAAGTTTAGCGGCGGCGTTGGTCGCAGCCGATTCCTGCGGAGTTCGCCTGCACTAACTTGATCCGTAAATGCGCGGATTAGGCCAAGCGCGCGATCACACCCAAGGGGGATCGAATCGGAGCAGGCTGACCGATACAGTGCGGTATCTGGGAGGCAAAATGAATTGGGAATCGCTGTTGTATGCGCCGGTCGGGCAACTGCTGTGGAAAAGGAAACAGGACTCGGGCCTTCTCGACACAAGCAAGCCGGCAATCGGCGCGACGATCTGCTGCTCCGGAATGCGGATGTCGGTGCAGGCCGGATTGAGTGACGATTTATGGCACTGGCTGGTCAGCCTGGGGTGGCGCGAACTGGCATCGGGCGCCAATCGGTTGCAGCTAAAGCCGCTGCCGACGACGCTGGTGACGAGGCTGTTCGACGCGCAGCCCGCAGAGCGCGAGCGCATCCTGATGAACGCGATCCGTCAGATTACGCGTCGCCCGTCGGCCAAGCCGGCTGAGCGCGCATCGGCTTCCTAGGAAAAGCAACGTCTCATCTAGCAGATTCGGGGGATTCGGCGCGCAGCCAGCGCCGCTAAATTCCGCCCTTAGCTGGAGGTTGCATTTTGGAGCTCGATTTCGTTGCCCACGTCCGCGATCAAGTTCGCACGTTGCTGAAGATCCGCAGCGAACGAGAAATTCCCTCGGAAGGTAGTAAGCCACCATTCGGCGCCAAGCTGGTGTGCGGCGACATCCGGATGACCGTGCGTTCCGGAATGACTGATCAGCTCTGGAGCTGGTTGCTGGATCAGGGATGGCGCGAAGTGTTCGTACGCCCGGACCGGCGCCGCTACAAAGATATCCCGACGGGCTTCGTTACGCGATTGATCGACGCGGTGACCCATGAAGAGCGCGCCCGCGTGATGGAGTTCGCGATTGCCAACGCACAGTATCGTCCGCGAATGACGCGCGACGGACGCATCATTCCGGTCCGCAAGGATCAAACCACGAAGGGCGACCCGCCTTAAGCGGTTTTGCTCGCGCGCCTTTGCTCCATCTCGCGCAACACCCGCCGCTGCACTTTCCCTGTCGTCGTCATCGGTAATTCTTCGATGAATTCGATTTCTTTCGGATACTCGTACGGCGCGAGCTTGCCACGCACGTGCAGCTGCAGTTCTTCGATCAAGGCCGCTGACGCGGCGTAACCCGCGGTCAGCACGACAAACGCCTTGACCAGCGCACCGCGCTCGGCGTCGGGCTTCGGCACTACGGCTGCGTTGGCCACGGCCGGGTGCTTCACCAGGCAGTTTTCAATTTCGCTCGGACCGATGCGGTAACCGGCGGCCTTGAACATGTCGTCGGCACGCCCCTGGTACCAGAGATATCCATCGTCGTCCGCGCTCGCCAGGTCGCCGGTACGGCACCAATCGCCGCTGAACTTGTTGCGGGTCGCACTCGCGTTGCGCCAGTACTCGAGAAAGAAGACCGGATCGGACTCGTCGTGAATGTCGCGGCGGTGAATGGCAACCTCGCCGACCTCGCCAGGCGGCACGGCGTTGGCATTCTCATCGATGACCGCCACCCGATGGCCTGGATATGGGCGCCCCATGCTGCCGGCGCGCGCCACCCACTTTTGATGCGAATTGCCGACGATGTAGTTCATCTCGGTCTGGCCGAACATTTCGTTGACCGTGACGCCGAGTGCGTCGCGGCACCAGTCAAATACGGTTTCGCCCACCGCCTCGCCGGCGCTCATCAGCGAACGCAGCTTCAGTTGATACTTCGCGCGCGGCTCCGGCACCGCTTTCATCATCATCTTCAAAGCAGTCGGAAACAGAAACGCATTGGTGACGCCGTGCCGCTGCATCAGCTCGAAAGCGCGTTCCGCCCCAAACCGGCCGCGATAACCGACGATCGGGAATCCGAAATACATCGTCGGCAACAGCGCGTCCATCAATCCACCGGTCCAGGCCCAATCCGCGGGCGACCAGAACACGTCGCCCGCTTGCGGGAACCAGTTGTGCGAGGCGACGAATCCGGGCAGGTTGCCGATCAGCGCGCGATGCGGCATCAACGCACCCTTCGGTGGGCCGGTGGTTCCACTCGTGTAGATCAATAGCGCCGCGTCGTCTGCGAATGTAGGGACCGGTGCGAAGAAGTCGCTGTGGCCCGTCAGCAGCGTGCTCCACTCATGCGGCAGTCCGCCGGCGCCGGTCTTGCCGACGACGATCAGGTCGCGTAGGTCGGGGCAGCGGGCCTGCACTTCGTCGATCGAGGCAACTGCGGTCGCATCGACGATGGCGACCACGGCTTCGCTGTCTTGCAGCCGATACTCGAGCGCGTCCGGTCCGAACAACAGCGACAACGGCATCGCAACCGCGCCCATCTGATAAACCGCCATGTGCGCGATGGCTGTTTCCGGCCGCTGCGGCAGCACGATCGCCGCGCGCTCGCCGCGCCTTACGCCGAGGGATTGCAGAGCATTCGACAACCGGTTGGCGTCGGCTTGCAGCGCGGCGTAAGTGAACGATGAATGCGCGCCGGATTCGTCCTCGTAGTGAAGCGCTATGCGTGTCGTTTCCTGCGACCAGCGGCGGCAACAGACTTCGGCAATATTGAAATCACGCGGCACATGCCAGCGGAAGTTGTCGTACAGGGCGCGGTATTGGTCGCGCATCAGCGTCTCCGAATTTGGATCACCTGCTCCGTTCCTATAATCGCCGAACCCTTGCGTGCGCGCAAACGCTTCTCTCCAATGACGCCGTCACACTCCCGATTTATCCAGGTGCGAGGCCTGCGCTACCACCTGCGCGAGTGGGGCGGCGGCGCCGACGCGGCTCGCACCCTCGTGATGCTGCACGGCTGGATGGATGTGTCCGCGTCTTTCCAGTTCGTCGTCGATGCGCTCGATCGCGATTGGCGTGTGGTCGCGCCTGATTGGCGTGGCTTTGGACTCAGTGATCGTGCAGCGGGCGATTGCTACTGGTATCCGGACTACCTGGCTGACCTCGAACTCATCCTCGATGATGTCGTGGGATCAGAGCCGGCCTGGCTGGTCGGCCACAGCATGGGCGGCAATGTCGCGCTGATGTATGCCGGCGCGCGGCCGCAGCGGGTGGGTGCGGTCGTCAATCTGGAAGGCTTCGGGCTGCGGCCGACGCATCCGGAACAGGCGCCGGGACGCTACGCGCAGTGGATCGATCAATTGAAGCAGGGCGGAGCGCTGCGCGATTACGCATCGCAGGACGAAGTCGCCGCGCGCTTGCGGAAAAACAATCCGCGGCTGTCAGGCGAGCGCGCCGCGTTTCTCGCGCAGAATTGGTCGCAGCCCGACGGGCAGGGACGCTATCGCGTTGCAGGAGATCCCGCACATCGAATCGTCAACCCGACGCTGTATCGAATCGATGAAGTCCTCGCGTGCTGGCGAAGCGTCGAATGCCCGGTGCTGTGGGTGCGCGCCGCCCAGACGGATGTGCTGCGGCACGTCGGCGCCGACCCCGACGCAGCGCTGCGAGAAGTCGAGGCTCGGAAAGCTTCGCTTCGCAACGTGGAAAGTGCGGTGGTCGAGGATGCCGGCCACATGCTGCACCATGACCAGCCCGCTGAAGTAGCGCGCTTGATCGATGATTTCGCTCGTCGATGCGCCGGCGTCAGCAAGCCCTAGAATGCTCCGATGTCCGATGTAAACCGCGCCGGCGTTCACTCGCTGCGCGCCGACCTCCATTCACATTCGATCTACTCCGACGGCACGATGCAGCCGGGCGATGTCGCGCGGCGTGCGGCGGAACACGGCGTGCAGCTCTACGCGTTGACCGACCACGACGAAGTCTCCGGGCTCGCGGAAGCTAAGGCTGCGGCTGCCGAAAGCTCGCTGCCGTTCGTTCCGGGGGTCGAAGTGTCAGTGACCTGGGGTGCGACGACGATCCACGTGATCGGCCTCGGCGTCGACGGTGAAGATCACACTCTGCGCGACCGACTCGCCCACGTGAGGTCGGGCAGAACTCGACGCGCGCAGGACATCGACGCCAGCCTGGCTGCGGCCGGAATCAGCGGGGCGCTCGAAGGCGCGCTGCGGCACGCGGAGAACCCGCGGATGATCGGCCGTACGCACTTCGCGCGATTCCTGGTCGAGCAAGGCGTCTGTCGCGATGTGCGCGAGGTGTTCAAGCGCTATCTCGTCGAAGGCAAGCCGGGTTATGTGCCGCACCGCTGGGCGACGCTGGCCGAAGCCGTCGAGATGATCGACAACGCCGGCGGAGTGGCGGTCATCGCGCATCCGGCGCGTTATCGGATCGACGAGCTGGCTCTACACGCACTGCTGGAGGAATTTCGTGACGCCGGCGGCACGGCGCTGGAAGTCATCACGAGCAATCACACGCCGGAAGACGTGCGTCGGTTTACCAAGCTGGCACTTGAACTCGGGTTCGAGGCGTCGAGCGGTAGCGACTTTCACGGCCCGGGCGAATCGCCGAACGTCGAGCTTGGCCGCGTCCCGACGCTGGCACCCGAGCTCACGCCGGTGTGGCACCGGTTCGTGTGATCGCGCAGTGGCCCAGCTTTTTTCGATCCACCCGATCGACCCGCAGGTGCGCCTGCTGCGGCAGGCCGCGCAGATTCTCGATCACGGTGGCGTCGGCGCGATTCCCACCGACTCGTGCTATGCCCTCGCGTGTCATCTGGACGACCGCGCTGCGGTCGATCGCATCCGCGCGATTCGCCGCATCGACGAGCGGCATCTGCTGACGTTGATGTGCCGCGATTTGTCGGACATCGGGCAGTACGCCAAGGTCGATAACCGGCGTTATCGGCTGCTGAAAAACGCGACGCCCGGCCCGTACACACTGATTCTCGAGGCGACCAAGGAAGTTCCGCGCCGTTTGTCGCACCCATCGCGCAAGACGATCGGGTTGCGCGTCCCCGATCATCGAGTCGCACTTGGACTGCTCGACGTACTCGGACAACCGTTGCTCACGACGACGTTGCAGCTCCCCGGCGATGAGCTTCCGTTGAACGAAGGTGAACACATTCGCGAGCGGCTCGACCAGCTGATCGACTTTGTTCTCGACGCGGGTGCGTGCGGCGTGCAGCCGACGACGATCGTTGATCTGACCGGCGCAGAGGCCGTGCTGGTGCGCCAGGGCCGTGGTGATATCGCGGCGCTCGGTCTATAGGCGCTGATAGACTCGATTCGATGGAAAATGTGATGCAGGCGATCGCGGTGTACGCGATCCCGGTGCTGTTCGCGATCACGGTGCACGAGGCGTCGCACGGTTACGTGGCCCGCATGCTTGGCGACAACACCGCCTATGTGCTCGGCCGCGTAACGCTGAATCCGCTGAAGCACATCGACCCGCTCGGCACGATCGCGATTCCGCTCGGCATGGTGATTCTGACCGGCTTCATGTTCGGCTGGGCCAAACCGGTGCCGGTCGATTGGTCGAGTTTGCGGCGACCCAAGCGCGACATGATCTGGGTCGCTGCCGCAGGGCCGGCGGTGAACCTCGTGATGGCCATTTTGTGGGCGATTTTGTTTCGCATCTTGGGGATGGTCGGGGTCGACGAGCAATTCTTTCTCGAAGTCGCGCGCGCCGGGGTGCAGGTCAATCTCGTGTTCATGGCGCTCAATCTGCTGCCGATTCCGCCGCTCGACGGTGGGCGCATCGTTGCTGGATTGCTGCCGCGCAGTCTGTCGAACGCGTATTCGCGCATCGAGCCGTTTGGACTCTTCATCATCATCGGCCTGCTGGTGACTCAAACGCTGACCGTTGTGCTGCAGCCGTTTCTGGCGGTCGGCGAAGCCATCGTTCGTTTGTTTTCATAGATGCGGCTTTTTTCGTGACGTTGTTTCCCGATCGCGTGTTGTCCGGCATGCGTCCGACGGGCGCGATGCATATCGGCCACTATCACGGCGCGCTGAAGAACTGGGTGCGACTACAAGACGAATACCCGTGCCTTTTCTTCGTCGCCGACTGGCACGCGTTGACGACGCACTACGAGGAAACGCAAAAGGTCACCGACGATGCGTGGGATATGGTGATCGACTGGCTGGCTGCCGGCGTCGATCCGGCCAAGGCGACGATCTTCATTCAGTCGCGCGTACCCGAGCACGCCGAGCTGTTTCTTCTGCTGTCGATGGTGACGCCACTCGGCTGGCTCGAACGCGTTCCAACTTACAAGGACCAGCAGGAAAAGTTGTCCGATCGCGATCTGTCGACGTACGGATTTCTCGGCTATCCGTTGATGCAGGCCGCCGATATCCTGATCTATCGCTCGACGATGGTGCCGGTGGGCGAAGACCAGGTGCCGCACGTCGAGATGACGCGCGAAATCGCGCGCCGCTTCAACCATGTCTTCGGCGCCGAGCCCGATTTCGAGGTGAAAGCCAAAGCTGCGGTACGCAAACTTGGCGCGAGTGCGAAACGCTTCGCCGAACTCCGAACGCGCTATCAGCAGGAAGGCGGCGCGGAGTCGCTGCAGCAGGCGCGCGCGTTGATCGATACCGTTTCCGATTTGTCACTCGAAGCGCGCGAGCGCTTGTTCGGTTATGCCGAGGGCGCGCACCGGGTCATCCTCGCCGAGCCAGCTGCGTTGTTGACCGAGGTGTCGAAGATGCCCGGGCTCGACGGGCAAAAGATGTCGAAGAGCTACAACAACACGATTGCGTTGCGCGAAGAGCCTGAAGCTGTAACAAAGAAAATTCGCACGATGCCGACCGACCCGGCGCGCGTGCGGCGCAACGACCCGGGCGAGCCCGAGCGCTGCCCGGTGTGGCAATTGCACCTCGTGTACTCGGACGAGGCGACCCGTCAGTGGGTGCAAACCGGCTGCCGCACGGCCGGAATCGGCTGCCTCGAATGCAAACAGCCGGTGATCGATGCGATCGTGCGCGAGCTCGCGCCGCTGCGCGAACGCGCACAGCGCTATCTCGACGACCCCGCGCTGGTGCGCGACATCGTCACCGACGGCTGCGCCAAAGCGCGTGCAATGGCGGGCGAGACGATGCGCGACGTGCGGCAAGCGATGGGGCTGGTGCGCGATCGGTGATCGCCGACGCGCCCTCCGGATGGGTGGCCCGCTGGACGGCGCAGCTGGGCGCCGGAATCTCTGCATTGGACTTGGCGTGCGGCAGTGGCCGTCACGCGCGGCTACTGGCCGGACGCGGTTGTCGGGTTACTGCGGTCGATCGTGATCCTGCAGCGGCGCAAGCGTTGGTCAATGAGCCGAACGTCGAATTTGTGCATGCCGATCTGGAAGCGGACCCGTGGCCGCTTGCTAAAAGAACGTTCGACGCGATCGTCGTCACCAACTATCTGCACCGCCCGCTCTTCACCGCGCTGAAAAGAGCGCTCGCGCCCGGCGGCCTGTTGGTGTACGAAACGTTTGCGGCCGGCAATGCGGCGTTCGGCCGGCCGAGCAATCCCGATTACCTGCTGCGTCCGCGCGAGCTGCTGGATGCTTTCGGCGCGGACATGCGCTTGCTCGCGTTCGAAGACGGCTTCACAACGCAACCGAAGCCGGCGATGGTGCAGCGGATCGCTGCGCGCAATGGCGATGTCGCCGCCGTCCTCGCCGCCGAGAAATGCCATTTGTAACGATCGTTAAGCGCGCTTCTCGCCTGTAGAATCCGGCGCTACTTTTAAACCGAAAAGCGAAGCCGCCACGCCATGATCAGAGGAAGTCTCGTCGCCATCGTTTCGCCGATGCACGAAGACGGTTCGCTCGACTTCGACGCCTATCGCCGCCTGATCGATTGGCATGTTGCGGAGGGAACGAGTGCGATCGTCGCGGTGGGCACCACTGGCGAATCGCCGACGGTGACACCGAGCGAGCACGGCGAGCTGATCAAGGTCGCAGTGGAAGCGGCGCGCGGGCGCGTTCCGGTGATCGCCGGCACGGGTGGCAACTCGACGGCCGAGGCAATCGAATTGACGCGGCATGCGAAGCAGGTGGGTGCGGACGCGACGCTGCAGGTTGTGCCGTACTACAACAAGCCGACGCAGGAAGGCTTGTACCAACACTTTCGCAAGATCGCCGAAACAGTCGACCTGCCGGTCATTCTGTACAACGTGCCGGGACGTACCGTGGCCGATCTGAGTACCGAAACCACGTTGCGGCTGGCGCAGATGCCGGGAATCATCGGACTCAAGGACGCCACCAGCGACATGGCGCGCGCGGCCGAGCTGCTGAAACATCTGCCCGCTGATTTCGCGCTGTACAGCGGCAACGACGACACCGCACTTGCCCTGATGCTGCTGGGTGGCCATGGCGTGATTTCGGTGACGGCGAACGTCGCGCCGCGACAGATGTCAGAGCTGTGTGCCGCAGCTCTGGCGGGTGATTTGAAGCGTGCGCGTCGGATCAACGCTCAGTTGTTGCCAATGCATTTCAAGTTGTTCGTCGAGCCGAATCCGGTGCCGGTCAAGTGGGCGTTGGCAAGAGCGGGACGCATCGGTGGCGGATTACGGTTGCCGCTGGTGCCACTCTCGAAACAGAACGAAGCCGTCGTGCACGGTGCGCTACAGGAAGCCGGATGCTGGAGTTCGTTGCAGGAGTTGGAACATGAGTCGATCAAATAGCGCGCGCAATGTCGCAGCGGTAGTGGGAGCGCTGGCAGCGACGTTGCTTGCGGGCTGCTCCTGGACCGGCAGCATCTTCAAGTCGGACAAGGTGCAATACGAAACCGCACAAACGCGCCAGCCGCTGGAAGTTCCGCCCGACCTGTCGCAGTTGCCGCGCGATGAGCGTTTCCTGGTGCCGGATCGCCCGCAAACGATCACCGCGTCGGGCCAGGGGCAGCGCCCGGGGGCTGGACCGGTCGCCACCAGCGCCCCGGTCGTGCCGGTGGGTGCGGTAGCGAAGGTTGAAAGGCAAGGCAATCAGCGCTGGCTCGCGGTCAACCTGCCGCCCGAGAAAGCGTGGCCGGTGCTGGTCGAGTTCTGGCCGAGCATTGGACTCAAAGTAGAGAAGTCCGATGCGAACGCGGGTGTGCTCGAAACCAATTGGGCGGAGAACCGCGCCAAGCTGCCGCAGGACATCATTCGCCGCACGATCGGTCGTGTGCTCGACTCGGTCTACTCGACCAACGAACAGGACAAATACCGGGCACGCATCGAGCGCACTGGGCAAGGCACGTCCGAGATCTACATCACTCACCGCGGCATGGAAGAGGTCTACGCCGGTACGCAACAGGACCGCACCGTTTGGCAGCCGCGCGCGTCCGATCCCGAGTTGGAAGCCGAGATGTTGCAGCGATTGCTGGCTCGGTTCGAAGAGCCGGCAAAGCGCGTCGTAACAGCCAGTGCGTCCGGCGCCGCCGCGACGGGTACCACCGCGGCAGGCGCTGCAGCACCGTCGGCGGCGCCGCAGATAGCGCGCCTGGTGACGGCGAGCGATGGGCGCAACGAGCGACTCGAAGTCGACGAAGCGTTTGACCGCGCGTGGCGGCGTGTGGGGCTGGCGCTCGACCGCGGCGGATTTACGGTCGAAGATCGCGATCGTGCAAAAGGGTTTTACTTCGTCCGCTATCTGGATCCGGACTTCGAAGCCAAAGCCAAATCAGAACAGGGCTTTTTCAGCAAGCTTTTCGGCAAAGAAAAGCCGATTCAGGCGCCGCAGTACCGCGTCGGCGTGCTGAGTCAGGGCACTGCGAAGACCAACGTGCAGGTGTTCGATTCGACGGGCAAGCCCGAGCGTTCGGCCACCGGGGACCGCATTCTGAATTTGCTGAACGAGCAGCTTCGTTGAAAAACGTCGCGAGGAAGCCCGGATGCTAGGCGCCGCGCAGCGAGAGCCGAGACATATCAACCGGATAGGCGAGGCCCGAGCGAGCACGCAACGACGCAGCCGGGCTCCGCAGTAGTTCGTGCTGCGCGTTTGCAGCCTGGGCTCAGGCAGCGGCGGCAACGCGTTGGTCGTCGAGGCGCGCGATGGCTTGTTTTTCACCCGCGTTCTGGTCGACAACGGTTTTAACGTCAAGCAGCTCGGCCGCCGGCTGGAACGCGCGGGCCTGTCGCTACGCGACATCGACGCGATCATTGTCACGCACGAGCACTCGGATCACGCGGGCGGTGTCGCCCGGTTTGCTTGCAAAGCCGGCATCCCCGTTTACTGCTCGCGCGGCACTGCGCGCTCATCCGGACTGGAGGACAGTGGCGTCGAGTTGTATGCAATCTGTGCCGGTTCGCGTGTTGAGCTCGGGCCGCTGGCAATTGATCCGTACGCGGTTCCGCACGATGCCTCTGAGCCGCTGCAGTTCGTGTTTACCGATGGCGATCGGCGAGTGGGGCTGCTGACGGATGCCGGGCAGTGCAGCGACATCATCGTG
>JACCSD010000344.1 GCA_013813185.1 Burkholderiaceae bacterium | reverse complement strand
CGATAGAACGCTTCACCGCGCGTGTCTGCGATCAGTTTCAACGTGCGCGCGGCGCCACCGAGCACGAAATGCTCGCCGACTGCTGGCGGGCGCCCGTTCGGCAAAAAGTGTTCGGCAAAACCGGGTAACGCGCGCAACAGCGGGGTCGCGCGGACCCACTTGTCCTGCACTATGGGGCTGACGGCGAAGCCGCGCTCTGCGTATTCGATGGCCGGTGCCAGGACGTCGGCGAAAGTGCGCTTGCCGAATTTTCCATGCAGCAGCGACCATCCGGCGACGGCGCCGGGAACCGTCACGCTGTCCCAGCCACGCAGCGGGATTTGCGGTTCGCGATACTTGCGCTCGAAATACTGTCGTGTCCACGCAGCGGGCGCCGTGCCGCTTGAATTCATCCCGTACAACCGGCCACTCTCCGGGTCCCACACGATCGCGAAGTTGTCCGACCCCAATCCGTTGCTGCACGGCTCGGTCATCGTGATGACCGCCGCCGCGGCAATCGCGGCGTCGACCGCGTTGCCGCCGTCTTGCAGAATGCGCAGTCCCGCCTGCGCCGCGAGTGGCTGCGAAGTCGCAACGACATTGCGCGCGAAGACCGGCGTGCGGACGGTCGCGTACGGGTTGGCCCAGTTGAAGTTCATCGGTTGCCGCGGATCGTGCAGTCGGGCTCTACTCGATCGTGATCTTGCGTTCCTTGATTAGCTTGGCCCATTTGGCCGTGTCGGCTGCCACAACCTTCGCGAAATCTGCCGGCGTTCCTCCGGCCGCGTCATAACCCAGCACACGCAGCCGCTCGAGAAACTCGGGTGCCTTCAACACGGCATTGATCTCGGCATTGAGTTTTTGCGTGACGTCGCCAGGCATACCGCGCGGCCCGAAACCGCCGAACCAGGTGACCGATTCGAACCCGGGCACTGAATCGGCGACTGTCGGCAGCGCCGGCAGCAGCGGCGAACGCGAGGTCGACGTCACGGCAATCGCACGCAGCTTGCCGTCTTTCAGATGCGGCATCGCCGATGCGATGTTGTCGAACAACATGTGAATCTGGCCGCTCATCATGTCGGGAATCACCAGCGCCGTTCCCCGGTACGGAATGTGAACGACGTAGGTTCCGGTCATGGACTTGAACAACTCGCCGGTCAGATGAACGATCGTGCCGTTACCGCTCGACCCATAGTTGAACTGCGCGGGGCTCGATTTCAGCAATGTCGTCAGCTCGGCGACGCTGGCCGCTTTGACATTCGGCGCAATCAACAGCACGTTGACCGAGTTGGCGACGTGCGCAACCGGCGTGAAGTCTGTCTGCGCGTTGTACGGAATCTTCGGATTCAGGCTGGGGCCGATCGAATGCGTCGAGCTGGTGGCCATCTGGATCGTGTAGCCATCGGCAGCGCTCTTGGCCACGAGGTCGGTGCCCAAAGTCCCGCCGGCGCCCGGACGATTGTCGACGATGACTTGCTGCTTTAACCGGTCCGACAGCTGCCGCGCCAGCTCACGCGACAAGATGTCGGTCGCGCCAGCCGGGGGGAAGGGGACGACGAGGCGGATTGGTTTGGATGGATAGGTTTGCGCGAGTGCAGTGAGTGGTAAGAACAAAACGCACGCGGCTAGCAGGCGATGGATGTTCATAGAAAACCCTACTGGAATAAATGGGGCGCTAAGACGCCGCTTTCGGTGGTAAACCAACTCGACTCGCAACGTTATCGTACTAGGCACGTTGGGCACCGCGCGCCTCATTATTTACAGCCAGAGTGCCACGCGCAAATTTGCGAGTTCGCAGACACGCTTCACCCAAAGAAAACTTGGACGGCTATCGCGCTCGACATGGTTTCGTGAATCAAACACCTAATTCGATGGATGGGCGCTTTAACAGTGTCGCGATTCTCGACGCTATCCCAAACGGTGAGTGGAATACGGCGCGGCGTCTGCTCGACGATTTAAAAGATATTGCGGGCTATACCGCCATGGGCCTTCATGTCCGATACTTTCGCGTAGAAAGCACTAAGGACCTACAGCTAGCGGCCACGTCCCTCGTGAAAGAGGCGATGACAGCGGCTTGAAGCCGTGGCTCCACTTAGAGGGGCACGGTTGTGACGATGAAAGCGGCTTCATGACCGCCAACGCTTCTCATTGTGAGTGGTCTCTATTTAAGGAAGTCATCACACCCCTTAACTTGGCTACCGATTTCAACCTGATCGTCGTCTTGGCTACCTGTTTTGGTGGAAGTTTCGCTAGAGCCATCACCACAGTCGATAGGGACGCCAGTCCTTGGACTTATTGGACCGACCCAAAGAATAACGGCGGGCAATATTCAGGTCGACTTCACCTCGTTTTATAAGACTTTTTTCCAGACGGGATCGTTGAAGGACGCGATTGGCGCGTTGACCTCTCGCACTGCATCGGGATTTTACTTTCGAACTACGGCTCGGCAATTTTTCTATGATGTTTGGGCCAGCTATAAATGCAACGCCTGCTCGAAAGAGCAAATAGGGATACGTGTACGGCGTATGTATCGTGAAGCCAAGGCACAGAATCTTCAGCGTACTCCCAGTATTGGGCAGTTGAAGCGCAAAATCAAAAACGAAGAGAGACGTTCGTTCAAGAAATTCAGGGATGCTTACTTCATGTACGACATCAATCCCTCCAACGTAACTCGGTTTCCGGCGACGTACCCGGAAGCCGACGCGTATGCGCTGCGCTTACAAAGACCGAAGCGGCGCTCACAGCGTCGTGGCTGAGAAACGAAAGATGGGAGTCAACTTACCATTTCATTATCAGAGCATGACAAATACTGATTGGCTAACCCTTGCACTCGTACTCGTAACAGCGTTTTACGCGTGGGCAACACTCAAAATTCTTCGCGCGAACGAAGCAATCGTCTCCACGATGCGAAATCAGCAGAATGCCGCGATGCGCCCTTACGTCGTCGTGTCAGTAAGTCCTAGAAGTGGAACTCAGTTGCTGTATCTCTCGATCAAAAACACAGGTAAGACTGCGGCTTTTGGCCTTGAGCTGTCTTTAAGCAA
This sequence comes from Burkholderiaceae bacterium, assembly GCA_013813185.1. Lineage (GTDB taxonomy): Bacteria > Pseudomonadota > Gammaproteobacteria > Burkholderiales > Burkholderiaceae_F > JACCZX01. The sequence continues at coordinate 6,564 of JACCSD010000344.1, read as the reverse complement.
GAACTTTTATCAACTTGGCGAAGAGAAACGTAATCTAGCCAAGAGTGCTGCGTTTTCGCACATCATTGATTGTCTGCCACCCGAGGCCCAACTCCTGTTTTTACTGGGCAACGGGCCGATGCTCTTCGGGAGTTCCAACACGGATGAGATTTCGCCACTCGTGTTTCACGTCACAGCGAAGTACATGTCAGGGTCCGAGTCGATATCCGAAACGACTGCTGTTGATCTCCGACCATACAGCAACACAGATGTGCAGCATGATCCGATCGCTGAGGAACTCGAAAAGTTGCGGCAGGAATTTGTCAAACTGTCTAGGTCGTTGCAGAAAGCTAGTGATTGAGTTTATTTTTGACGGGAAGGCTGGGCAGTATGTCCTGCCAAGTGAACACCACAGGGCATACGTCTGCCCACAATTCAACATCGCCTGTTGAGCAACAGCTAGAGAACCGTGCCGACTGTTGAGGGAACACCAGTGTTTGAACAAACCTTCAAGAGCATCGACAACGTCCTCCGCAAGGAGGCAGGGTGCACAACCGAACTCGACTACACCGAGCAATCGTCGTGGCTGCTGTTTCTCAAATACCTCGATGGACTCGAGCGGGAGCTGGCCGATCGCTCCGCGCTAGAGGCAAAGACATACGACTACATTCTCGACGAGCCATACCGCTGGGAAAGCTGGGCCGCGCCGAAGGGCAAGGATGGCAAGCTCGACCACAACACCGCCCTGACCGGCGACGACCTGCGCGACTTCATCAATCAGAAGCTTTTCCCGTACCTGCACGGCTTCAAGCAGAGGGCAAGCGGACCGAACACTATCGAATACAAGATCGGCGAAATCTTCGGCGAGATCAAGAACAAGATTCAGAGCGGCTACAACCTGCGCGAGATCATCGACCATATCGACGAGTTGCGCTTCGGCTCGCAGACCGAGAAGCACGAGCTGTCGAATCTCTACGAAGCCAAGATAAAGAACATGGGCAACGCCGGGCGCAACGGCGGTGAGTACTACACCCCGCGCCCGCTGATCCGCGCGATGGTGCAGGTGGTCAAGCCGAAGATCGGCGAGCGCATCTACGACGGCGCGGTCGGCTCCGCCGGCTTCCTGTGCGAGGCGTTCGACTATCTGCGCTCAGGCAAGAGCCTCACCACCAAAGACCTCGACACGCTGCAGACGCGCACTTTCTACGGCAAGGAAAAGAAGTCGCTTGCCTACGTGATCGCGATCATGAACATGATCCTGCACGGCATCGAAGCGCCGAACATCATCCACACCAACACGCTCACCGAAAACCTCGCCGACATTCAGGAGAAAGACCGCTACGACGTGGTACTCGCGAATCCGCCTTTCGGTGGTCACGAACGAAAGGAGGTGCAGCAGAACTTCCCGATTCGAACCGGCGAGACCGCGTTTCTGTTCCTTCAGCATTTCATCAAGATTCTGAAGGCCGGCGGACGCTGCGGCGTGATCATCAAGAATACGTTTCTCTCCAACACCGACAACGCCTCGATGAGTCTGAGAAAGCTATTGCTTGAAAGCTGCAATTTGCACACTGTGCTCGACTGCCCGAGCGGCACGTTCCAGGGTGCGGGCGTGAAGACCGTTGTGCTTTTCTTCGAGAAAGGCGCGCCAACTCGCAAGGTTTGGTACTACCAGCTTGACCCGGGCCGCAATCTTGGCAAGACCAATTCACTTAATGACGCCGATCTCAACGAGTTCGTGAAGCTGCAAGAAACGTTTGCCGACTCGCCAAAGAGTTGGAGCGTAGATGCGGGGAGTATTGGGATAGAGAACTTTGACCTGTCCGTGAAGAATCCGAATGGCGGTGACGACGTGACGCATCGCAGCCCGCAGGAAATCATCGATGAGATTGTTGCGCTGGATGCGGAGAGCGCGGCAGTGCTAGCGAATGTTCGTAGACTGCTATGAATCTTGGATGGCAAAGGAAACCATTGGGCGACCTGTGCAATATCGTGAACGGGGGTACTCCTAAGACTGGCGTTCGCGAGTACTGGGCCGGGACCAATCTGTGGATCACGCCTGCAGAAATGGGCAGGCGGCTCAGTCCGTATATGGCTCACACCGAGCGCAAGCTTACTGACTTAGGTCTTAAGGAAAGCTCCGCACGGATGTTGCCGCCTAACTCAGTCATCCTGTCGTCACGCGCTCCGATTGGTCACTTGGTCATTAACACCAAGCCTATGTCCACAAATCAAGGGTGCAAAGGGCTAGTTCCGGGGAAGCAACTAGAGCACAAGTTTCTGTACTACTACCTCACTAGCATCGTTGACTTGCTCAACGCCCTGGGAAGTGGTGCGACCTTCAAGGAGCTGTCCAGTGGCAAGCTCAAGGGAGTCACCGTGCCATTCCCGCCTCTATCCGAACAGCAACGGATAGTCGGCATCCTCGACGAAGCGTTTGACGGCATTGCCACCGCCAAGGCCAACTCCGAAAAAAATCTCCAAAACGCCCGGGCTCTGTTTGAAAGCCACCTCCAATCCTTCTTCACTCAGCGCGGCGAGGGGTGGGTGGAGAAGACGCTTGGAGAACTCGGCGCTATTACTTCCAGCAAGCGCATCTTCAAAAGCGAGTATGTGAAGTCGGGAGTGCCGTTCTACCGCACCAAAGAGGTTAAGGAGTTGGCGAACAGCAGAGGGATTAGCACCGAGCTGTTCATTTCTGAGGCGCGATACAAAGAGATTAAGGCGAACTTTGGTGTGCCGAAACAGGGAGACATTCTGCTTACCGCGATCGGCACGATTGGTGAAATCTACGTTGTAGAGGGGAACGACGATTTCTACTTCAAAGACGGAAACGTTTTGTGGTTGAAAGGTTTCACCACGATCAATTCACATTTCCTAAAATATGTATTGATCTCATTTGTTGAGCGCCTGAACAAATTAGCTCATGGTTCGGCTTACAGCGCATTGCCAATTCAGCGGCTCAATGCTCACAGAATCTTCGTGCCGTCACCAACGGAGCAGGCCACAATAGTTTCCCAACTCGATTCCGTTTCAACCGAAACCCAAAGCCTCGGCTCCCTCTACGAGCGCAAGCTCGCCGCGCTCGACGAGTTGAAAAAGTCTCTGCTGCATCAAGCCTTCACTGGCGAGCTTTGAGCCGCCCGTGAACGAAGCCGAGACCAGAGCCGAGCACATCGATCCCGCGCTTAAAGCGGCGGGATGGGGTGTCGTCGAGGGCAGCAAGATCCTGCGCGAGTATCCGATCACACCGGGCCGCATCGAGGGCCACGGTCGCCGAGGTAAAGGGCTTACCGCCGATTACGTGCTGGTGTATCGCAACCGCAAGCTGGCGGTAATCGAGGCCAAGGCGTCGGACAAGCCGCTGACCGAGGGTGTCGGGCAGGCCAAGGACTACGCGGCAAAGATGGACGTGCGCTTTGCCTACGCCACGAATGGTCAGGGCATCTATGGCATCGACATGCGCACTGGCAAGGAGTGCGAGCTGGCGCGCTACCCTACACCGGACGAGCTATGGGCTTTGACTTTTGCAGAATCAAACGCTTGGCGTGATTGCTTTGCCGCTGTGCCGTTCGAAGACAGGGGTGGTTCGCATCCCAGCCGCTACTACCAGGACATCGCCGTCGAGCGCGTGTTAAAGGCGGTCGCAGAGAATCGTGAACGCATCCTGCTTACGCTTGCGACCGGTACTGGCAAGACGTTTATCGCGTTTCAGATCGCGTGGAAGCTGTTCCATAGCCGCTGGAACTTGAGCCGCGAGCCGACGCGCCGCCCGCGCATCCTGTTCCTTGCCGACCGCAACATCCTTGCCGACCAGGCCTACAACGCTTTTTCCGCTTTTCCGGAAGATGCGCTGGTGCGCATCGAGCCGGAAGACATTCGCAAGAAGGGCAAGGTGCCGAAGAATGGCAGCCTGTTCTTCACGATCTTTCAGACGTTCATGAGCGGGCCAGCGAAGGATGGACACCCATCGCCTTACTTCGGCGAGTACCCACCGGACTTTTTCGACTTCATCGTGATCGACGAATGCCATCGCGGCGGGGCGAACGACGAAGGCAACTGGCGCGCCATCCTCGAATACTTCGCGCCCGCCGTGCAGCTCGGCCTGACCGCGACGCCCAAGCGCAAGGATAACGTGGACACCTACGCGTACTTTGGCGAGCCGGTCTATATCTACTCTCTGAAAGAGGGGATCAACGACGGCTTCCTCACGCCGTTCAAGGTGAAGCAGATTTCCTCGACGCTCGATGACTATGTCTACACACCGGATGACCAGCTGATCGAGGGTGAGATCGAAAGCGGCAAGCGGTACGAGGAGCGCGATTTCAACCGGATCATCGAGATCAAGGAGCGTGAAGCGCACCGCGTCAAAGTGCTGATGGCGCAGATTAATCAGAACGAGAAGACGCTGGTGTTCTGCGCCACGCAGAACCATGCGCTCGCTGTCCGTGACCTGATCAACCAGATGAAGACCAGCACCGAGCCGAACTACTGCCAGCGCGTTACCGCCAACGACGGTGATCTCGGCGAGCAGCACCTGCGCGATTTTCAGGACAACGAGAAGACGATTCCGACGATTTTGACCACATCGCAAAAGCTCTCAACGGGAGTGGACGCCCGCAACATTCGCAACATCGTTTTGATGCGGCCGATTAATTCAATGATCGAGTTCAAGCAGATCATCGGGCGCGGAACGCGGCTCTACGACGGCAAGGACTACTTCACGATCTACGACTTCGTGCGGGCGCACCATCACTTCAGCGACCCGGAGTGGGATGGCGAGCCGATTGAGCCTGAAGAGCCGCATTCGCGCCGAGCCTCGGAGCCGCCCGCTGCGCCTTATTCGCCTCAGCCGGGCGGCAACTCGAACCCGCCGCGTCAAAGAATCAAGGTCAAACTCGCCGACGGTAAAGCCCGCGCCATTCAGCACATGATGGTGACGAGTTTCTGGCACCTTGACGGCACGCCGATGTCTGCGCAGCAGTTTCTGGAAATGCTGTTCGGCAAACTGCCGGAGTTTTTCAAGAGCGAGGGCGAGCTGCGCGAGTTGTGGAGCGCGCCGGACACTCGCGCGAAGCTATTGCAGGGACTCGCCGAAAAGGGCTTCGGTCGCGAGCAGATGGCCGAGATGCAGAAGATCATCGATGCGGAGAAGAGCGACCTGTTCGACGTACTGGCACACGTGGCTTATGCGTTGCCCACTCTGACCCGCGAGGAGCGCGCCGCGAAGGCCAAGATCGTCATCAGCACGCACTTCAACAGCAAGCAGCAGGTCTTTCTTGCCTTTGTGCTTTCGCACTACGTGAGCGTCGGCGTGGAAGAGCTCGACCAAAGCAAGCTGACGCCGTTGCTTCGACTCCGATATCACGACTCCATCGCCGACGCCGTGGCCGACTTGGGCAGGCCCGAAGAAATCGGTTCGGTCTTTTCGGGATTTCAGAAGTACCTGTATCAACCACAGGTTGCAGCATGACGAACTTGCTTCAATGAAGCACGTTCTATTTGTTTGCAGTCAGAATCGCCTTCGTAGTCCCACGGCCGAGCAGGTCTTCGCCGAGCATGCTGGCATCGAATGCGCGTCCGCCGGTACGAACCACGACGCCGACAACCCCCTTACTCGGGAACTAGTTGAATGGGCCGACATCATCTTCGTGATGGAGCGGCATCATCGAGACAAGGTCGGCTCCCGGTTCAAGCTGAATCTGTCAAACAAGCGTGTTGTTTGCCTCGACATTCCTGACGAATACGAATTCATGGACCCCGCGCTCGTCAAGTTACTCAGGGACAAAGTTGCACGCTTTCTTCCACGTGCGCACGCGCAACCTTGACCCTGTCGTCGCACCATGACTCCTGCGGACGTGTGCGCTGATCGTACTAGGGCAGCTCGTGGAGGAGCCGCGTGCGCGTAAGTCTTGATCATGTGCATATTTTTGCGTCCGATCTTGCGGCCAAGTTCAAGTATGTGATGATCGCCGGGCCGGATGATCTGTTGATTGAACTCTTCGAATGCCGCGAGCCGCAGCGCTGGCAGTTGAGCACCTGACGGGAGACTGAAATGCTGGTCAACAAGGTAGAAAACAGGGAATGGAAGCCCACCGAGACGTCCGGCGTCGAACGCAGCCTGTTCCGCAATAACGACGCGGGTGGCCGCAGCTCCGTAGTTCGCCTGAGAAAGCAGGCGCGGGTTCCGCGCCACGCGCATCACGGCAACGAAGAAGTGGTCGTTCTCTCCGGGACCGTGCTGATTGGCGGGGTCGAGTTGGGTGAGGGCGATTACCTGTTTACGCAACCGGGCGAGGAGCACGATGTGGTTGCATTGACGGACGCGGTCATCTTTGTTTCCTCGCAGAAAAGCGTCACCGTGGTTGAGTAGCAAGGTCAAGAGAAAATGAACTCGTCGTCTCCGCGTCCGTCCGCGAAAATTGAGCCTGAAGAATCAACTCTTCGACTGGCGGTCTTGATTGACGCTGACAATGCTCAAGCCGCCGTCATCGAAGGCCTTCTGGCCGAGATCGCAAGGTTCGGCGAAGCGACTGTCCGGCGCATCTACGGCGATTTCACGTCGACGGCGAGTTCTTCCTGGAA
>JACCSD010000227.1 GCA_013813185.1 Burkholderiaceae bacterium | reverse complement strand
GCGATGATGTCGCGCGGCTCCACCACATTGTTCTTGCTCTTCGACATTTTCTCGGTGCCGCCGTAGAACACCGGCTGGCCGTCTTCGGTGGCGGTGACCGTGACGGGCCGACCGCGATCGTCGTACTCGACGTCGATTTCCGCCGGGTAATACCAGCGCTTCTTGCCGGCCGCGTCTTCGCGGTAGTAGCACTCTGCGGTCAGCATCCCCTGCGTGAACAGGCGCTTAAATGGCTCGTCGAACTTGACGAGCCCCATGTCGCGCATCACCTTGGTCCAGAAACGCGCGTAGAGGAGATGCAGAACCGCATGCTCGATGCCGCCGATGTATTGATCCATCGGCATCCAGTAGTCGTTGCGCTGATCGACCATCGCGCTGGCGTTGTCCGGCGAGCAGTACCGCATGTAGTACCAGGACGAATCGACAAACGTGTCCATCGTGTCCGTCTCGCGGCGTGCCGCCGTGCCGCACCGCGGGCAAACGCACTTCAAAAACGGCTCGTACTTCGCGAGCGGATTACCGGTGCCGTCCGGGACCAGATGTTCCGGCAGCACCACGGGCAGATCTTTCTCCGGCACCGGGACAACGCCGCAATCGGTACAGTGAATGATCGGAATCGGCGTGCCCCAGTAGCGCTGACGCGAAATGCCCCAGTCGCGCAGGCGCCACTGCACCTGTTTATCGCCAACGCCGAGCGCTTTCAAGTCCGCCGCGATCGCGTCGACCGCAGCGTCGTACATCAGCCCGTTGTACTTGCCCGAATTGACGCAGGCGCCGTGTTCCTTATCCGAGTACCAGGACTGCCAGGCGTCGGTCGAAAATCTGCAGCCGCCGTCAGGAGGAGCTAAATGCGGCGCAACCGCGATCACTTCCTTGATCGGCAACCCATACTTCTTCGCGAACTCGAAGTCGCGCTCGTCGTGGCCGGGCACGCCCATCACCGCACCCTCGCCATAACCCATCAGCACGTAATTGCCGATCCAGACCGGCACCTCTTCGCCCGACAGCGGATGGCTGACGAAAAATCCAGTTGGTACACCTGTCTTCTCCATCGTCGCGACGTCGACCTCCGACGTCGTACCGCGTTTGCATTCCGCGATGAACGCGGCCAGCGCGGGCTCGTCGTGCGCCAGCCGCGTAGCGAGCGGGTGCTCGGCCGCGATCGCGACGAACGTCGCGCCCATGATCGTGTCGGCACGCGTCGTGAACACGCGCAGCAATTTCTGCTCGCCATCGAGTGCATACGGAAAGCCGAAATTGACGCCGACGCTCTTGCCGAGCCAGCTCTCCTGCATCGCGCGCACATGCGGCGGCCAGTCAAGGTGCTCAAGATCTTCGAGCAACTCCTCGGCGTACTTCGTGATCGCGAGGTAGTAGCCGGGGATCTCGCGCTTCTCGACGACGGCGTCCGATCGCCACCCGCGGCCGTCGATCACCTGCTCGTTGGCCAGCACGGTCTGATCGACCGGGTCCCAGTTGACGATCTGCGTCTTGCGATACGCGATGCCCGACTCGAGCATCTTTAAAAACATCCACTGGTTCCAGACATAAAAGTCCGGCTTGCACGTCGTGACTTCGCGCGACCAGTCGAAGGCGAGCCCGAGCGGCTCCATTTGCGACTTCATGTCCGCGATGTTGGCGTACGTCCACTCGGCCGGCGCCACTTTCTTGTCGATCGCCGCGTTTTCGGACGGCAGGCCGAACGCGTCCCAGCCCATCGGCGTCATCACGTTGTAGCCGCGCATCCGCTGCACGCGATACAGCACGTCGTTCAGCGTGTAGTTGCGCACGTGGCCCATGTGCAGCTTGCCGCTGGGGTAGGGGAGCATCGAGCACACGTAGAACTTGGGCTTCGGCTTGCCGTCGGCCCCGGTCGCGTGCTCGACCGCACGATATGCGTTCGTCGCGCGCCAATGGGCTTGTGCGTCGGCCTCGATTGCCTGCGGTTCGTACCTGGGATTCATCGAACGATTATATGGCCGCGTGTTGACCATGCGCCTTGCCCTTAGACTTCGCGCCTCGATGAATTTGCTTGCCAACCTCAACGAGCCGCAACTCGCCGCGGTCACGCTTCCGAATCAATCAGCGTTGATATTGGCTGGCGCGGGTAGCGGCAAGACGCGCGTGCTGACCACACGCATTGCCTGGCTGATTCAAACGGGACAGGTATCGCCGCAGGGCGTGCTGGCGGTGACGTTCACCAACAAGGCAGCCAAGGAAATGATGACAAGGCTGTCTGCGATGCTGCCCATCAATACGCGCGGCATGTGGATCGGCACGTTTCACGGGCTGTGCAACCGGATGCTGCGCGCGCACTATCGCGACGCGGGCCTCCCATCAACCTTCCAGATCCTCGATCAGGCCGATCAGCTCGGGGCGATCAAGCGCTTGTTGAAGGCCAATAACATCGACGACGAACGCTACCCGCCGCGCAACCTGCAGATGTTTATCAATAATGCGAAGGAAGCGGGTCTGCGCGCAAATGCGGTTGAAGTCAACGACGATTACAACCGCAAGTTCGTCGAGCTATATGCGCAATACGACGCTCAATGCAATCGCGAGGGCGTGGTCGACTTTGCGGAGCTGTTGTTGCGATGCTATGAACTTCTCGATCGAAACGAGATACTGCGCGAGCACTATCAGAAGCGGTTCCGACACGTTTTGGTCGACGAGTTTCAGGATACGAACCGGCTGCAGTACGCGTGGCTGAAACAGCTCGCAGGCTCCGACAACGCGATTTTTGCCGTCGGTGACGACGATCAATGCGTAGTGGGCGGCACCGAAGTAACGATGAGCGACGGCACGGTCAAGCTGGTCGAGCAGATTCGCGTCGGCAACATGGTGAAGTCGTGCGTCGGCGGGGGCAAGATGGGCTCATCGCGCGTGTGGCGCGTTCACTATCGCACCGAGCAGACGCAGGTGGTGACGATACGCACGCAAAAAGGCAGAACGCTGACGACGACTCCCGAGCACGTGCACTTCGCCGGCTATGCAGTCGGCCATATGCCGGCGCGATTTTTCCTCTACATGATGATGAAACCCGGAGTGGGATACCGGCTTGCCGTGTCGGGTCATCGCCGAGCGAGGCACAGCAAGTATTTGCCGCC
>JACCSD010000215.1 GCA_013813185.1 Burkholderiaceae bacterium | reverse complement strand
TCAATTGGTCGCGCCTGCCCAAGCAGCGGACGAAACCCCTGGTGCTGGCGGGCGGGCTGAATGCGGATAACGTCGGCGCCGCGATCGCAGAAGTGCGTCCGTACGCGGTCGACGTCAGCAGCGGGGTAGAACAGGAGCCTGGGGTGAAGAGTGCAGCGAAGATCGAGTCGTTCATTGCGGCTGTCAGGCGAGCCGATCAACGAGTATGAAGCCGTACGACCTTCCTGACTCGCGCGGGCACTTCGGGCCCTATGGCGGAATTTTTGTCGCCGAGACGCTGATGCAGGCACTCGACGAGCTGCGCTCGGCGTATTTGCAGTATCAGCACGATCCGGATTTCGTCGCCGAATTTAAGCGGGAGCTCAAGCACTTTGTCGGCCGACCGAGCCCGATTTACCACGCGCGACGCTGGTCGGAATTGCTCGGGGGCGCGCAGATCTATTTGAAGCGCGAAGATTTGAATCACACCGGCGCGCACAAGATCAACAACACCGTCGGGCAGGCGCTGCTCGCGAAGCGGATGGGCAAGCCGCGCGTGATCGCGGAGACCGGTGCCGGCCAGCATGGTGTCGCCACCGCGACCGTCGCAGCGCGCTACGCGATGGAATGCGTGGTTTATATGGGCGAGGAAGACATGGCGCGGCAGGCGGCCAATGTTTATCGCATGAAGCTGCTGGGAGCTACGGTCGTGCCGGTCGGCAGCGGCAGCCGCACACTGAAAGATGCTTTGAATGAAGCGATGCGCGACTGGGTGACCAACGTCGAAAATACTTTCTACATCATCGGCACCGTTGCGGGCCCGCATCCCTACCCGATGATGGTGCGCGATTTCAATTCGGTCGTCGGCAAGGAGTGCATCGAGCAGATGCCCGAGATCGCGGGGCGCCAGCCGGATGCGGTGATCGCGTGCGTCGGCGGCGGCAGCAATGCGATGGGAATTTTCTACGACTACATCGCGCACAAGGATGTGAAGTTGATCGGAGTCGAGGCCGCAGGTGAGGGACTGGCGAGCATGCGCCACGCGGCAAGCCTGCAGCGCGGCACGCCCGGCGTATTGCACGGCAATCGCACCTACCTACTGCAAAACGACGACGGCCAGATCATGGAGACGCATTCGGTCAGCGCCGGGCTCGACTATCCCGGTGTCGGTCCCGAGCATGCGTGGCTGAAAGACGAGGGCCGCGCCGAGTATGTCGGCGCCACCGATGAAGAAGCGCTGCAGGCGTTCCACGATTGCTGCCGCATCGAAGGCATCATTCCGGCGCTCGAATCAAGCCACGCGCTCGCGCATGCGGGCAAGCTCGCGCCGACGTTGCCGAAGGATTCGATTCTGTTGGTCAATCTCTCGGGTCGCGGCGACAAGGACTTACACATCGTTGCCGATCATCAAGGCATGAAGTTCTGATGTCGCGCATTGCCGGCCGCTTCAACGAGCTGCGCACGCGCGGTCGCAAGGGCCTGATTCCGTACATCTGCGCCGGTGATCCGTCGCGTGCGTCGACCGTGCCGCTGATGCACGCGCTCGCGGGCGCGGGCGCGGACGTGATCGAGCTCGGAGTTCCGTTTTCCGATCCGATGGCCGACGGTCCGGTGATTCAGCGCGCCGCCGAACGCGCGCTACGCAATGGCGTCGGCCTGAAGGACACGATTGCAATGGTGGCCGAGTTTCGTAAAGCAGACTCCACCACGCCGGTCGTACTGATGGGATACGCCAATCCGATCGAGCGCATGGGCCGCATTGAGTTCGCTCGATCGGCGCAAGCGGCCGGGGTCGACGGCGTGCTGGTGGTGGACTATCCGCCCGAGGAAGCGGTCGAGTCTTCGACCCAATTGAAGGCAGCCGGCATCGACTCCATTTTCCTGCTGACACCTACGACCAGCGACCAACGAATTGCGGCGATCGCTCAGCAAGCTGCGGGCTTTCTGTATTACGTCAGCCTGAAAGGCATTACCGGAGCCGGCCACCTCGACGTCGCCGCGGTAGCGTCGCGGCTGCCCGTGATCCGCCGCTACACCGCTTTACCGGTGGCGGTGGGTTTTGGCATTCGCGACGCCGAACACGCGCAGGCAGTGGCGCAAGTGGCCGATGCAGTCGTGGTCGGATCTCGCATCATCCAGGAAATGGAAGGCATCGCTGGCGATCGCGCAGTCCAGGTCGTCGAACGATTCGTCAGCAGTATGCGAGTCGCGATCGACAACCCGCAGGTTGTGCGGGCCGCCTAGGGAAAACTTATGAGTTGGATCGACAAAATTTTGCCGCCGCGCATCAAGCGAGAAGAAGGCGCTGCGCGCAAGACCGTGCCGGAAGGCTTGTGGACCAAGTGTGCAGGCTGCGAGGCGGTGCTGTACACGGCCGAGCTGCAAAAGACTTTGTTCGTGTGTCCGAAGTGCGGCCAGCACATGCGCATCGGCGCGCGCGCGCGGCTCGATGCGTTGCTCGACGCTGAAGGCCGCTATGAAATCGGACAGGAGATCCTGCCGGTCGACGCGCTGAAGTTTCGCGACAGCCGAAAGTATCCGGAGCGCCTGCAGCAGGCGATGGAAGACACGGGCGAGACCGACGCGTTGATCGTTATCGGCGGCTCGATTCGCGCGCTGCCGATCGTGACGGCGTGTTTCGAATTCGACTTCATGGGTGGCTCGATGGGCTCGGTGGTCGGCGAGCGCTTTGTGCGCGGTGTGCAAACTGCGATCGAGCAGAGGGTGCCGTTCATTTGCATCACGTCGACCGGCGGCGCGCGAATGCAGGAAGGTCTGCTCTCACTGCTGCAGATGGCGAAGACCACCGCGATGATCGCGCGCCTGGCCGACGCGAAGCTGCCGTTTATCAGCGTGCTGGCTGATCCGACCATGGGCGGCGTGTCGGCCAGCTTTGCCTTCATGGGCGACGTCGTGATCGCCGAACCCAAGGCGTTGATCGGCTTCGCCGGGCCGCGCGTGATCGAACAGACGGTGCGTGAAACGCTGCCCGAGGGTTTTCAGCGCTCCGAATTTTTGCTGACGAAGGGTGCGATCGACATGATCGTCGACCGGCGCCAGATGCGAGACGAGATTGCACAGCTGCTCGCTCTGCTGCAAAAACAACCTATGGAAGCCTTGAGTTAGTCAGGGGAGCCGGCCGCCTTCGCGACCGGCGACGAAAGCTTGTCGGAAAGTCTCTCAACGTGGCTGGCTCGCATTGAGCAGCTGCACGCCCAACCGATCGATCTCGGTCTCGACCGCGTGCGCCGGGTCGCGGATCGCCTGGATCTGCGGCTCGACTGTCCAACCATCGTTGTCGGCGGCACCAACGGCAAGGGCTCGACGTGCGCGATGCTCGATGCGATCCTGCGCGCCGCCGGCTATCGCGTGGGGCTGTACACATCGCCGCACTTGTTGCGGTTCAACGAACGCGCGCGAATTGATGGGGTCGACGCTGGCGATGACGCGCTGATCGGCCACTTCGAAGCCGTCGAGCAAGCGCGCGGCGAGACCTCGCTGACGTACTTCGAGTTCACGACGCTCGCCATTCTGCGGCTGTTTTCACAGTCGAAGCTGGACGCCGCCGTGCTCGAGGTCGGGCTCGGCGGCCGGCTCGACGCGGTCAACCTCGTCGACGCTGATGTCGCGATCGTCAC
>JACCSD010000195.1 GCA_013813185.1 Burkholderiaceae bacterium | reverse complement strand
GAGACGACGCCGACTTTGCAGTGTGTTGCGCGGTGCCAATCGATGTCGACGGCTTGACGATCGTGGCGCGCCCGGCTGGTCGCCCCGGCGAGAAAGCCGCGCTCTTCAGCGGGCGCTACGGACAGTCAACCGGTGTTGCAATCTTTGAACGCGTGTTCGTTCCGTGGGAGCGTGTATTTCTGGCAGGCGAATGGGAACACTCGGGATTTCTCACGTACAGCTACGCCACGCATCACCGGCAGACGTGTATCGCCGCGCGTGCCGGGTTCGGGGATTTGCTGATCGGCGCCGGCGCGTTGATGACGGAAGCCAATGGCACCGATCTCGACCAGGCACACGGGCTACGCGATGCGATGGTCGATCTGATCAAGATCGTCGAAGGGTTTTACGCGTGCGGAGTGGCAGCATCGGTGTACTGCACCCACGACCCTTCCGGCGTGGCGATGCCGGACCCGGTCTTCGGCAATGTCGGCAAGTTGTTGATGGCGACGCAGATCTATGACATGCATCGGCTGGCGCATCACGTATCGGGCGGTTTGATCGTGACGCTGCCGGGGCCCGACGAAGACCATAACCCGGCGACTGCGGGCCGCCTGTCCGAACTGTTGACCGCGCGCTCCGACATTCCGTACGAGAAGCGAATCGAAGTGGCGCGTTTCGTCGAAGATTTGACGGCGTCCTACCAGGCGGGCTGGTACTCGGTCATTTCATTGCACGGCGGCGGATCGCCCGACGCGATGAAGATGGAAATCTGGCGCAACTATCCGCTCGGCAACAAGGTCGATCTGGTCGAGCGTTTGCTCGAGCGTGGCGTGCTCAGTGACGATGAACGCGGCGACGACGTACGCAAGATCACGCGCAACCGGCAACCGGGACGGTGCTGCGTCGAAGGGTGTCAGGTGCCGGCTGTGCCGGTGGTGGTGCCGCTGCCGCAGATCGGCAGCGCACCTGCCCGATCGAAGCCGCAGTTGCGCAAGACGGGTACCGAGAACTAAAGGAGTACGGTGCGCCTGCGTTCGGAGCAGTCCTTTCTTTTGATAGTCGACGTGCAAGCGCAACTCGCTCCCCATGTCGAGGGCGGTCAGCGGGTCGTTGCCAAGTGCGCAGCGCTGATGCGCGCAGCGCGGTTGCTTCAACTCCCGATTCGAATAACCGAACACTGTGCCGACCGCATCGGGCATTCGGTAGCCGAGATCGCCGCGTTGGCGCAACCCGGCGATACGTTGTCGAAGAGTTACTTCTGCTGCACCGCCGAGCCGGGCGCGATCGAAAACTTCAACGCGCTCGGTCGCAAACAGGTAGTCATCGCCGGCATGGAAGCGCACGTGTGCGCAATGCAGGCCGCGCTCGGGCTCGCCGACCATGGCTATCAGTGCTTCTTCGTCGAAGACGCCACCGGCTCCCGGCGCGCCTCGGATCACGCGGCAGCGATCGAGCGCCTGCGCGCGAGCAACGTACAGATTGTCACCACCGAAATGGTGATGTTCGAATGGCTCGATCGGGCCGACGTGCCGGAATTTCGCGAGCTCTTGAAGATCGTCAAAAGCGTTTGATGGCTCGGCCGAAGATGGCGTGCACACTAAGGCAGGCAACGCGCGCCGATATTCCGGCGACCCATGCAGTGCGTATGTCTGTGCGCGAAAACCAACTCACCGGCGGCGTCATCACCGAGCGCGACTACGTCGAGCATCTGGAGGCGTTGGGACGCGGCTGGGTGATCGAGGCTGCGGGTCAGATCGTTGCCTTTGCCGTCGGAAATGCGCAGAGCGGAAATATCTGGGCCCTGTTTGTGCGCCCGGATTTCGAACGACGCGGATTCGGCAGGCGTCTGCTCGATACCGCGGTCGACTGGCTCTGGTCTCAGGGACTGATGCGACTATGGCTCTCCACCGAACCGGCGACGCGCGCGCAGCGTTTCTACGAATCTGCAGGGTGGCTGAACGCGGGAACGACCGCGCAAGGCGAGATACGCTTTGAGTTACGCAGGCCAAGTGCGGGGCAGTCGAATATTCCTCCTCCGACGGAGCATTGATGAGCCGCGTCTCCACCGCCGCACCTGATCTTTTCGGTGTGGCCTCGCTGTGGCCGGCCGGGCTTGTCTACATGCCGGATTTCATCGGCGCCGATGAAGAGCGCCGATTGCTTTTGGCGATAGGCGATGTGCCGATGCACGACGCCCAATACTATGCGTACACGGCGAAGCGACGCGTTGCGAGCTTTGGTGCGAGCTACGACTTCGAGTCCCGACAGCTGCACGACGCCGCCCCGGTGCCGGAGTTCCTGATCCCACTGCGCCGGCGCCTGGCCGAAGTCGCGTCGGTTCCAGACGTCACGTTCGTACAGACGCTGATTACCGAATACCGACCCGGCACACCGCTGGGGTGGCACCGCGATGCACTGAACTACGAGCTGGTCGCCGGCGTCTCATTGGGGGGTCGATGCCGGATACGCTTTCGTCCGTACCCGCCGCGCGGCGGGCGCGACCCGAACACGTTCGCGCTCGAGCTGGCGCCGCGTTCCATCTACGTGATGCGCGATGAAGTGCGCTGGAAATGGCAGCACAGCATTCCCGCCGCTCCCGAGCAACGCTGGTCGATCACATTTCGGACGTTGAAAAGTCCGCCCGCCGATTCGTGACTACCGACGTGTATTGTTGCCGCGAAAATTTCAGCGGGAGGAAGTGATTGAAGCGCGCTATCTGGATCGTTGCCGTTGTGGCGTCTGCCTGGGTTGCGCTGAACTTTATTCCCGGGTGCTCCGATCTGTGGACCGATTCCGCAACGCGCGCGGCGTCTGACCTTGAAGAAGCCGCCAGCGCGACGCAGAGTTCATCGGCGGCGACCCACACACTCGTGCATCGACCGAAAGCGTCGCCGGATGGGTGTTCGCACGACTCTCGTTTCAGCTGAGCCGCAAGTCGTCGCTGCTGATGTGGTGCAAGTCGCCGGATGGCACGAGCAACGTTACCAGTCATGCCACGACCTATCACCTGCGCTACGTCGACGTGCCGGAACAGATCATTTTTGAAAAGCGTGCGGGCGAACCGGTGACGATTGAGTTGCAGAAAACGTCAGGCAAGCCGAAAGTCCTGCGTGCTTACTAAAGTCGCGGTGAGGGCGTTCGTGGCGACGATCACTTCTTCCGCAGCCGCGATCGATCTGCAAGGCCATCGCGGCGCACGCGGTCTGGCTCCGGAGAACACACTGGCGGCGTTCAAGACCGCGCTCGCCATCGGCGTGACGACGCTGGAGACCGATCTGGCGCTGACGCGCGACGGTGTGCTGGTGCTGTCGCACGAGCCGCGCTTGTACGCGGCCCTGACGCGCGGCCCCGACGGACGTTGGCTGACCGAGGATGGCGCGACAATTTTTTCACTGAACGCAAGCGAGCTCGCTCAGTACGACATCGGGCGCCTGAATCCCGCGCACAAGTACTCCGCGCCGTGGACCGATCAGAAAGCGAGTGACGGCGAGCGCATTCCGACGTTGCAGCAGTTGTTCGATCTTGCGCGCGATGCACGGTCGGCGGGCGGCCGGCCGGTGCGCTTTAACATCGAGACCAAGATCACGCCCACCAGCGGCAGCGCGGCGCCCGACCCCGAGCCCTACGCGCGTGCCGTTGTCGATGCGGTGCGCGCGGCAAAGATGGGTGAGCGGGTGACGGTGCAATCGTTCGATTGGCGAACGCTGCGCGAGGTGAAGAAACTTGCACCCGAGATGTCGACGGCGTGTTTGACAATCGAATCGCCGAACCTGAACACGATTACGCCGGACACGTCGGGCGCATCGCCGTGGCACGCCGGACTAAAGCGCGCCGATCACGGCGGGTCGCTGCCGCGCATGGTCCAAGCCGCCGGTTGCAACATCTGGTCACCGTTCTGGCGCAACGTGACGCCGGAAAACATCGCCGAAACGCAGGCGTTGAAGCTGAAGATCATTCCGTGGACCGTCAACGATCCGGCTGAAATCGAGCGCCAAGCGATGCTTGGCGTCGACGGCATCATCACCGACTACCCCGACCGCGCACGACGCGCGCTGGCAGCCCGCACCATACCGATCGATTGATCGAGAAACTATTCGGGCAGCGCAGCCGTGTGGAATAATCCGTATTTCCCGGTCGTCGTACAGCAATGATTAAGTACGTGTTCGTTACCGGTGGCGTGGTTTCGTCACTCGGCAAAGGCATCGCCGCCGCCTCCCTGGCCGCGATCCTCGAATCGCGTGGCCTCAAAGTCACCCTGATCAAGCTGGACCCGTACATCAACGTTGATCCTGGCACGATGTCGCCGTTTCAGCACGGCGAAGTGTTCGTGACTGAAGACGGCGCCGAAACCGATCTCGACCTCGGGCACTACGAGCGCTTTATCTCGGCCAGGATGCGCAAGGTCAACAACTTCACCACCGGCCAGATTTACGACTCGGTGATCAAGAAGGAGCGGCGCGGCGAGTACCTGGGCAAGACGGTGCAGGTGATTCCGCACGTGACCAACGAGATCCAGGACTTCATCGAGCGCGGTGCACGCGCGGCGTGGGAGGGCAAGGCCGACGTTGCGATCGTCGAAATCGGCGGCACCGTCGGCGACATTGAATCGCTGCCGTTTGTCGAAGCCGTTCGGCAGATGAAGCTACGGTTGGGTCAGTCGTCGGCGTGCTACGTGCACCTGACGCTGGTGCCGTTCATTCCCTCCGCGGGCGAGCTGAAGACCAAGCCGACACAGCACAGCGTGCAGAAGATGCGCGAGATCGGCATCTTTCCCGATGTGCTGTTATGCCGCGCCGATCGTCCGATCCCGGAAGATGAGCGCGCGAAGATTTCGCTGTTTTCCAACGTGCCGATCGACGCTGTGATTTCCGCGTGGGACGTCAGCTCGATCTACAAGATTCCGTCGATGCTGCACAAGCAGGGGCTCGACGAGATCGTGTGCTTCAAGCTGGGCATCATTGCCAAGCCGGCCGACCTGTCGAGCTGGGACAAGCTGGTGTATGCCCTCGAACACCCCGAACACGAAGTCACGATCGGCATGGTCGGCAAGTATGTGGAGCTCTCCGACTCGTACAAGTCGCTGGTAGAAGCGCTTATGCACGCCGGCATCAACACGCGTACCAGGGTCAGGATCGCGTATCTCGACTCCGAGCAGATCGAGAGCGATGGAATGGCATTGCTCGACCGGGTCGATGCAG
>JACCSD010000113.1 GCA_013813185.1 Burkholderiaceae bacterium | reverse complement strand
TGCAGGGACAGGAACCCGTCATCATCAAGCAGGCGGTGATGGCCGAAGTGCGTCAGCACTTCCGGCCGGAGTTCGTGAACCGCATCGACGAGATCGTCGTGTTCGATGCGCTCGACTCGAAGCAGATCCAGGCGATCGCGCGCATCCAACTGCAGCGGCTCGAGCAGCGGCTCGCCGCGCAGGAGATGAAGCTCGTCGTCAGCGACGCCGCGCTGGCGGAGATCGGCAAGGCAGGCTTCGATCCGCTATACGGCGCGCGGCCGTTGAAGCGCGCAATTCAGCAGGAGATCGAAAACCCGGTCGCCAGGCTGGTGCTGGAAGGCCGTTTCGGGCCGAAAGACGTGATTCCAGTCGACTTCAAGAACGGCAAGTTCACATTCGATCGAATCGTTCATTGAAGCACTTGCAACTGATAACAGTTTCCGTTAGATTGTTATCATGATTCGAACACAGATAAGCCTGACCGAAGACGAGTACAGCTCCGCAAAGGGCGAGGCGGAGCGTCTCGGCATTTCGTTGGCCGAGCTTCTGCGGCGTTCGCTACGCGCCATCGTTCCGGTCGATGTATCGAAGCCATGGATGCGTTATGCCGGGATGATCGAGTCCGGCGACTCGCAATCAAGCCAGCACATCGACGACGTGATCTATGGCCAGAAAGGTTGAAGCGTATGTCGACACGTCGGCCTTCATCGCCTTTGTAGATCGCTCGGACACTCACCATCCCCTTTTTCTCCGGCTTTTTTCCCAGCCGCCGCAGCTTGTGACGACGACTCTGGTCGTGGCCGAGGGCCACGCATGGTTCCTGCGTCGATACGACCGGACGAGAGCGCTGCAGTTCTTGGCAATGATCGAGGACCTGGCGCCGCTACAGATTGCTTCGGTTGGGACGAGCGAGCTGACGGGGGCCACACGGATACTGCGGAAGTTCTCGGATCAGGACTTGACCGTCGCGGATGCTGCGGGTCTTCACCTGATGCGCGAGCTGAAAGTGTCGACCTGCTGGTCCACTGACTTCCACCTTGGGTTGACCGGCGTATCGCTCGTCGTCAACGAACACTGAACGTTGCGGCTTGCGCTGGACTAGGGAGCGTTGCACATCGCGTAGCTTGCTAGTGCGCCTCCAAGTCGGGTTTACGCGTGACGAGCGCTTTCTGCAGTCGCCAGGTCAGCAGCGGACCCAGCATTGCGCCAATTCCGACCGAGCACCACGCCATCCCCCAGGCTTTCTGATCGGGGTCGCCTGGACCGCTGCCCCAATCGAGTACCAGACCAAACACCCACGGACTTATGGCCCCGACTCCGAAGCCCAGCACGGACCGCACTGAGAAGGCGAATCCAATCTGGCTCGGCGGCACCGTTTCGCTCAACACGGTGGAGAACACCGACGAGTCGCCGATCGCGGTCAGGTTGTAGAGGATCGCGACCGCGGTGATCAGCCACAGTGCGGCGCCCAGCATCCAGCCGAACGAGAACGAGCACGCAAGGCTTACGAGGCTCATGATCAGAATCACTCGAGTGCGGCCGATGCGATCCGACAGCACGCCGCCCGCAATGCTGCCAATGACTCCCGCGAAATGGGTAAGCCCCGCGATGCCGACCCCGATCGCCAGCGGGCCCGCCGATGCCTGACCTCCGTGCGCGGCCGCTGCAACCAGAAACGCCGGCAGCCATGCCCACATGCCGAGCAACTCCCAGCAGTGGAACGTATACGACCAGATAGCCAGCTGAGCCGGTTTGTTGCTCCACAGCTGCCGCGCTGAAGCGAGCCACGGCACGAGCGTGCTGGCGTGTGGCGCTGTGTCGCGAGTACCGCGCAGCGCGAGCCAACCCACCAGCGCACCGGCGAGCGTCGCGACCGCCGATAGGGCCAGCCCGGCACGCCAGCCCGCCCACGGTGCCAGCGCAGCGCACGCGATCAGTGACACCCCATAGCCGAACGATCCGGCGGCGAGATACCAACCCATCGCACTGCCGCGCCTGGCCGCGCCGTAACGTTGTGCGATCAACGCGAGCACGGGCGTATACGATCCGCCCGATGCCGCTCCAGCAAGAAAGTACAGAACCAGACCGGACCAGAATCCATTCGAGAACATCGCGAATAGCAGGGCACTGATACACGCGCCGCCGCTCATCAAGAGAAAGGTCCGGCGCGCGCCGATCCGGTCGGTCAGCAATCCGGCGCCGAATAGCGAAATCAGATAACCGAAGTGCCATCCGCTCTGCACCAGGCCCGCGTCGGCGGCGCTCATCTGCCACGCGCCCATCAGCACTGGCAACAAAGCGGAGTAGACCGTGAAGATCAGCGAGAACCCCACGCGGCTTACGCATAGCAGCACCAGCCATCGGGTATCGCTCATTGCGCAATCAGGGTTGTTGTTTCGCCTGACGGTCAAAGGGCGGCCAACGCTCCTTGATAAACAGCGGCGGCTTGCGACGTCTCCGTTACGGTGCTCCCCAGGTCACTCACGAGGCCGTCCTTCAGCCCATAGACCCACCCATGCACGGCAAGCTTCTGTCCGCGATCCCACGCGTCGCGCACGATCGTGGTTTGGCAAACATTCGCGACCTGTTCGATCACGTTGAGCTCGCACAGGCGATCGATCCGCTGCGGCGTGTCGGGCATCGCGGCTAGCTTGGCGTCGTGTT
>JACCSD010000186.1 GCA_013813185.1 Burkholderiaceae bacterium | reverse complement strand
TGATCGAGGCCGGCGATGCCGCGAAACGCGCCCGGCGGAATGTGCCAGCTCATGCAGTGATACGAAAAGTCCGCCAGCGGGTGACCGAGCGTCGATAGCTCCCAATCGAGCACCGCGATCACGCGCGACTCGGTCGGATGAAAGATGAGATTGTCCATCCGATAGTCGCCATGCACGACGGTGGTTTCATCACCTGGCGGAATGTGCTGCGGCAGCCACTCGATCAAGCGGTTCATCGCGGCAACCGACTCGGTTTCGGAGGCGCGATACTGCTTGCTCCAACGTCCGATCTGCCGCGCGAAGTAGTTGCCGGTCTTGCCGAAGTCGGCGAGACCGGCGCGCTTGACATCGACCGCGTGCAGCTGCGCGATCACGCGGTTCATCTCGTCGTAAATCGTTGCGCGCCCGGCCGGCGAGAGATCGGGCAGCGACTGTTCCCAGAAGATGCGGCCTTCGACGTGCTGCATCAGAAAGAATGCGCGTCCGATCAGCGATTCGTCTTCGACCAGCAACAGAGTGCGCGGGACCGGTATTCCGTGCTCCGCGAGCGCTGTCATCACGCGGAACTCACGCTCGATCGCGTGCGCCGAGGGAAGGAGCTGCGCCGAAGCCCCAGGCTTGCTGCGCATCACGTACCCGGTCTCGGGTGTCGTCAGCAGATACGTCGGGTTCGACTGGCCGCCCTGAAACTGCTGGACCTCGAGCGGGCCGCGAAAATCGGGCAGATGCGCTTCAAGGTACGCCGCCAGCTTGGCGCGATCGAAATCGTGCCGGGCAGTGACCTCTCCCAGTTGATTCATCTGACCACGCCGGCGGCGGCCATACGCTGCGCGTCCACTGCTGAATAACCGATCTCCGTCAGCAGCGCCGAAGTGTGTTCTCCGTGACCAGGGGAGGGGCGCGAACGCCAACGTGGCGTCGCCATTTGCGCCAGCGGACCGACCTCGGAGACGCCGCGTTCCCGGTGCACCAGGTTGCGCGCCAGATGATGCGGGTGCGCGAGGGCTTCGGCGGGAGTCAACACCGGCGTAACACATGCGTCGACCGGGTCGAAGACGTTCAACCAATGTTCGAGCGGGTGCTCGCCGATTCGCTGCGCAACCCGCTCGATGGTCGCGCTTGCCGCTGGGGTACCCGGTGCTTCGCCCAGCTCCCAGTGCCGCGACTTGAGTTCGCTTAACCCGGCCGCCTCGCAAAACGATTGCCAGAACTTCAACTCGAGCGCACCAACCGCCAAATGTTGCTGATCCGACGTTTGATAAATCTGATAGCAGGCGACGCCGCCCGTCAGCAATGTCTGTCCAGCGACCGGATCGACGCCGCTGTCGACGCTCGCGTGCGGAAACAGGTGATGGGCGAGCAGGCCATCGGTCATCGCGACGTCGACGTGCACGCCCTGGCCGCTGCGCTGCGCTCTCAGCAGCGCGATCAGCATCGTCGCCAAGGCAGACAGGGTCCCGCCCAACAGATCGCCGATCTGCAGATTGGGAATCGCGATCTGGCCGTTAGCGCGGATCTGATCGAGCACGCCGGTCATCGCAATGTAGTTGAGGTCGTGGCCGGCTCGCTGCGACAGCGGGCCATGCTGACCGTAGCCCGACAACGAGCACAACACCAGGCGTGGGTTGCGTGCGTGCAGTGTTGCCCAGCCGAGCGAGAGCCGATCGAGCACACCGGGACGAAAACCTTCGATCAGTGCATCGGCTCGGTCGACCAGGCGCAACAAGACTTCACGGCCTTGGTCGGATTTCAGATCGATCGCGATCGATCGCTTGCCGCGATTGACTGCTTCGAACGCCGCGTTGACGGTCTTGCTCCCTTCGAGTGCCACCGTCGGCGGGAAGTTGCGCATGTAGTCACCGGCGCTCGTGTCTTCGACTTTGATCACGTCGGCGCCAAAATCAACGAAGTGCATCGTCGCTGCCGGCCCCGGTAACAGGCGCGTCATGTCGATGATCGTCAGTCCCTGCAAAGGCAAGTTGAAGGCACCTTGGGCGCTGCGCGCCGTCTCGCCAAGCGGGCTCATTTGCTCAGTAGCGCCCTCCTGCGGGCGGCCGGGCGGAGGGTTCATGCGGCGGCCTTGTTGCTGCCTTCCACCACCGCTTCGAGCTGCGTCTGAATCTCGAGCCAGCGCGATTCGAGCGAATCAACCTTGCGTGCGAGCTCGCCGCGCAGCTTCAACGTCGCCGCGACTACGTCAGGCGCTCCAGAGTGATAAAAGTCGGGATCGGCGAGCCGCACATCGAGCTCGCGCAGTTCGTTTGAAATCTGCGCAAGCTCCGCCTCAATGGTGTTGAGCTTGTTCTGCAGCGGCTTGCGCGTCGACGCCATGCGCTGGCGCGCAACGGCTTCCTGTTTGCGTTCGCTGCGGCGATCGGCGCCGTCGGTTTCGTTCTTGCTTGATCTTTCGCGCCGGCTCGCCAGAATCAATGACGAGTAGTCATCGAGATCGCCGTCGAACGATGCGACTTCCCCATCGTGAACGAGCCACAACTGATCGGTCGTCGCGCGCAACAAGTGGCGATCATGCGACACCAGGATCAGCGCGCCCTCATACGAGGACAGCGCGACGGTCAACGCTTCGCGCGTTTCGATATCCAGGTGATTGGTCGGCTCGTCGAGCAGCAGCAGGTTGGGGCGCTTCCATGCA
Organism: Burkholderiaceae bacterium; assembly: GCA_013813185.1. Taxonomy (GTDB): domain Bacteria; phylum Pseudomonadota; class Gammaproteobacteria; order Burkholderiales; family Burkholderiaceae_F; genus JACCZX01. Next base: position 286 of record JACCSD010000186.1, on the reverse strand, counting down.
ATCAGCGCCAGCGCGCAGCGCGCTTTTTCTCCGCCCGACATCGGGCCGATCAGCGAAGTTGCGAATTCGCCGGAGAACCGGTACTGGCCCAGAAACTCTCGCAATTGTTGCTCGCGTGCTTCGGGAGCGAGCCGCCGCAAATGCTGCAACGGTGTTTCGTCGGCACGCAACTGATCGAGCTGATGCTGCGCAAAGTAGCCGATCGCGAGCCCCGCGCCGCGGCGCAGCTCGCCCGCTTGCGGCACCAGGTCACCGGCCACCGCCTTGACCAGCGTCGATTTACCGG
>JACCSD010000182.1 GCA_013813185.1 Burkholderiaceae bacterium | reverse complement strand
AGCTCCCGCAACAGCAGGCTATCGAAGAATTCGCGGACAGCGCCCATCAGATCATGTGCTCCAGATGTTCCAGGGCGTCTGCATCCACACGGCGACCACGACCAGCCACGCGAGCGTCAATGGAATGAATATCTTCCAGCCCAGACGCATGATCTGGTCGTAGCGATAGCGTGGAAACGACGCGCGGAACCAGATGAACAGCGAGACCACGAAGAAAACTTTCGCAAACAGCCAGAACCAGCCCGAAAGCGAAACGATCCAGCCCGGCGCTTCGAATCCTAGCAATCGCCCGAGATCGATCGGCGCCGCCCAGCCACCGAGAAACATGATCGTCGCGACGGTCGACAGCAGGATCATGTTCGCGTATTCGGCCAGAAAGAAAATCGCAAAGCTCATGCCCGAGTACTCGACCATGTGGCCCGCGACGATCTCCGATTCGCCTTCGACGACGTCGAACGGATGCCGATTCGTTTCGGCGATGCTCGATACGACATAGATGACGAACAACGGCAATAGCGGCAGCCAGTTCCACGACAGGAAGTTCAGGCCCATCGAGGCGAACGTGCCGGTGTTCTGTCCGACGACGATCTGCGTCAGGTTCAACGTGCCGGCGACCATCAGCACCGTGACCAGCACGAAGCCCATGCCGATTTCGTAGCTGACCATCTGCGCTGCTGCGCGCATCGCGCCGAGAAATGCGTACTTCGAATTGGATGCCCAGCCGGCGATGATGACGCCGTACACGCCGACCGACGTGATGGCCATCACGAACAGCAGACCCGCATTGATGTCAGCCAGCACGATGCCCGGGGCAAACGGAATCACCGCCCACGCCGCAAGTGCCGGCATCAGGATTACGACGGGCGCCAGAAAGAACAGCGACCGGTCCGACTGCGACGGCGTGATGATTTCCTTGGTGATCAGCTTGAATGCATCGGCAATCGGCTGCAGCAGCCCAAGTGGACCCACACGATTGGGACCGAGGCGGATGTGAAACCAGCCGATCAGCCGCCGCTCCCACAGCGTCAGATACGCCACCAGCCCGAGGATCGGCACCACGATCGCAACAATCTTCGCCAGCGACCATACGACCGGCCAGGCGGAACCGAGCGTCTGACTACCGTAGGTTGTGATCGCGTCCATCAGGCACGTTCCAGTGTGATCGGGCCAAACATCGGGCCGAGCGTGGCAGTCGATTCGTGGCCCGCCGATACGAGCACGGCACCGTCGGCGATGTTCTCGTCCAGTGCAACCTCCAGCAACGCCGACGCGTCGCCCTGCTTCACGCGCACCTTGTCGCCGCCGGCAACGCCGAACGATTGCAGCGTCCGCGCGTTCGCACGCGCCTTCGGCGACCTGGCATCGCGAGTCGCCTGCAACGGCGCCGAGCGGCGCACGATCGCGTCGCTGAAATAGATCGGAACGTCGGCAATTCTTTCCGCTGCGCCTGCGTCTCCTTGCGCACTCTGAGGTTTCGCAGGGGCAACCGAAGTTTCGTTCGACAGCATCGCGTCGACATCGGCCGGCTGCGCCTCGCTTCGAACCTGATCGGACGTCTCGAATTCGAAGCCTTCGAGGCCCAAGAGATTGCCTAGAACACGCAACACCTTCCAGCCCGGCCGTGCTTCGCCCGCCGGCCGCACGGTGCCGTTGAAGCTTTGTACGCGTCCTTCACAGTTGATGAACGTGCCCGCGGTTTCGGTGAACGGGGCGATCGGCAATATCACGTCGGCGTAGTCGAGCGCGCCGTTGCGGTACACGGAGCAGGCGATTACGGTGTCCGCTGCCTGCAGCGCCCGCGCATTCGCGGCCGGATCGGCAACGTCGTAATCGGGCTCGACGTTCCACAGCAGATAAGCCTTGCGCGGTTGCTCGATCATTTGGCGCGCGTTCAGGCCGCCCTGCTTTGGATAGGCACGGATGACACAGCCGCCAACCGTATTCGCAGCCGAGCCTAGTACACCGACCGTGGCCTCGGTCGCCCTGGCAATCCACTGCGCCCATGCCCGCAACCGCATCGCTTCCGGATGCTGTATCGCGGCGTCGCCTAGCAAGATCGCCTTGCGCTCACCGGCCAACAGCGATGTGGCTATCGACCTGGCGCGCTCTCCCGCGGAGACACCTTCGACCGGGGCGCGCTCGCCACGCTCGGTAGCGATTGCAACCGCGATCTCGCACAGCGCATGCACCCACTCGCTGGGCCTGACGATGACTTTGTTTGCCACCGGCATCAGCAGATCGGTATCGACCGCGTGCAGGACGCTGACTTTGCAGCCGCGCTTGGTTGCCGCGCGCAGCCGCGCCGACAGTAGCGGCTGGTCTTTGCGCAGAAAAGAGCCGACGAGCAGCACGCTGTTCAACTTGCCCACCTCGGCGATCTTCATTCCCAGCCATGGCACGCCATCGACCGCCAGGTCCGACTGCCGCAGACGAAAATCGATGTTGTCCGAGCCGAGGCCACGCACCACTTTCGTCAACAAATGCAGTTCTTCGAGCG
>JACCSD010000176.1 GCA_013813185.1 Burkholderiaceae bacterium | reverse complement strand
CGTCAAAAGCGCTGCGCTACAACTGCAGTCGAACAGATCGCCAGTCAGGTGAAGGCCATTCATCTTCGTCCCCCAGCAGGTCCGCCCTAATCGACCTGAAGCGCGACTTGCGTCGCAACCCCACGATCCGGGACTCAAGCGCTGTGGCGCGGCGAATGAGTCATGCAACGCAAGAACTTCCTGCGCTGCCCTGCTGGTGTGACGGGAGTGCTGCCTAACCTAACGGCTCGTTGCCTTCGCTCGTTCGCAAACGTGAAAACCCTGCGCTCATTTGCGTAACGAAAGTCTGGCGCCCGTGCTTCCTTTTGGTTCCGGATCGAATTTGGAAAAGCGGCGCATCATATATGAAATCGCCGAGCATTTACCAGCAAGCGCAGTGTTTTCCTCCACACCGCGCTTGCAGTTGACGCTCTCAAATGGAGACGTAACGGTGCTTTGCAAGCGCCGCGCCTGCCGACCAAAACGACGCGATGCTTTGCTACCATCCTTCGCTTTGCAGCCGCAGCCCGATGAACGACCGGTTTGTGAATCACGTCAGCGCGCCGCCCGCGTTGTCCGACCTGCCGGTAGCGCTGATGGCCAGCGCGATCCGAGCGTTGGCGATGGACGCGGTTCAGCAAGCCAATTCCGGCCACCCGGGAATGCCGATGGGCATGGCGGAAATCGCCGTTGCGCTCTGGGGACGGCATCTGGCGCACAACCCGGCGAATCCGCAGTGGGCCAATCGCGACCGCTTTGTCCTTTCGAACGGTCACGGCTCGATGCTGCAGTACGCGCTGCTGCATTTGACCGGCTACGACCTGCCACTGCAGGAACTGAAAAACTTTCGGCAATTGCATAGCCGGACACCCGGGCATCCGGAGCGCGGACTGACGCCCGGGGTCGAAACCACGACCGGCCCGCTCGGGCAGGGGTTCGCCAACGCAGTCGGCCTGGCGCTCGCGGAGAAACTGCTCGCGGCCGAACTCAACCGCCCCGCATTCGACATCGTCGATCACTGGACCTACGTGCTGATGGGCGACGGCTGCATGATGGAAGGCATTTCGCATGAAGCCGCTTCGCTCGCCGGTACCTGGCAACTGAACAAGTTGATCGCGATCTACGACGACAACGGGATCTCGATCGACGGCGAAGTCAAACCCTGGTTTACCGACGACACGGTCAAGCGGTTCGAGGCCTACGGCTGGCAAGTGATCGGGCCGATCGATGGACACGACGCCGCGGCGGTCGATCGTTCGATCGGCGCCGCCAAGCAGCAGTCGGTCAAGCCGACGTTGATCGTCGGGAAGACGATTATCGGCAAGGGTTCTCCCGGGCGCGCCGGTACCGAGAAGGCGCACGGCGAGGCGTTGGGCGAAGCCGAAGTCAAGGCAACGCGCGCCGCACTGGGTTGGCCGCACGAGCCGTTCACCGTGCCGGACGATGTGTACGCGGCCTGGGATGCGAAGCGTGCAGGCGCCGCGCGCGAGAGCGAATGGAAGCAGTTGTTCGATGCGTACGCCGAGCGCTACCCGCAAGAGGCGGGCGAGTTCGAGCGGCGCACCCAGGGCGAGTTGCCCGCGGCCTACTTTGCCGCGCGCGACAACGCAATCGCTGCCGCCGTACAAAAGAGCGAGTCCGTCGCGACGCGCAAGGCGTCACAATTGGCGCTCGAAGCGTTGGCGCCGGCGCTGCCTGAAATCATTGGCGGCTCGGCCGATCTCACCGGCAGCAATTTGACCAAGTGGAGCAAGGCAAGCGCGCTTCGGCCCGACGCGCTGGAAGGCCGCCACATCAACTACGGCGTGCGCGAGTTCGGCATGTGCGCGATCTCGAATGGGATCGCGGCGCACGGCGGCTTTCTGCCTTTCGCCGGCACATTTTTGACGTTCTCCGATTACGCGCGCAACGCGTTGCGCATGGCGGCGCTGATGAAGCTTCGGGTCATCTACGTTTTTACGCACGATTCGATTGGCCTCGGTGAAGATGGGCCGACGCACCAGGCCGTCGAACATGCTGCGACGCTGCGGCTGATCCCGAACATGGATGTATGGCGGCCGGCGGATACGGTCGAGTCGCTGGTGGCGTGGGCAGCCGCGATCGAACGCAACAACGGCCCGACGAGTTTGCTATTCTCGCGCCAGTCGCTGCCGTTTATCGCGCGTCGCGTCGACGCCGCTGCAATCGGGCGCGGCGCGTACGTCATCAGCGAAGCAGCGGGCGGTGTGGGCAAAGCACGCGCGGTGCTAATCGCGACCGGCTCCGAAGTCGGGTTAGCCGCGCAAGCGCAGAAAGCGCTCGCCGCGCAGGGTGTGGCGGTGCGAGTCGTCTCGATGCCGTCGACGACCGTGTTCGACCGGCAGGACGCCCAGTACAGATCGGAAGTGCTGCCTGCCGGTGTGCCGCGCGTTGCAATCGAAGCGGGCGTTACCGATTTCTGGTGGAAGTACGTGCGAGCGAGCGGTGCCGTTATCGGCATCGATCGATTCGGCGAGTCGGCGCCGGCGAAGGAAGTGTTCGAATTTTTTGGCTTCACGGTGGATAACGTCGTGGCGACCGTTAAACAAGTGATCAACAAAGGCGTGCAGTAATGACAATCAAGGTGGCTATCAACGGATACGGCCGCATCGGCCGCAACATCCTGCGCGCGCACTACGAAGCGGGGGAGAAGCATGATCTTCAGATCGTGGCCATCAATGATCTCGGCGACCCGAAAACCAACGTTCACCTGACCAAGTACGACACCGCGCACGGCCCGTTTCCCGGCACCGCGGTTGCGGACGGCGATTCGATGGTCGTCAATGGCGACCGCATTCGCGTGCTCGCGCAGCGCAACCCGGCCGAGCTGCCGTGGCGCGACCTCGGCGTTGATGTCGTGCTCGAGTGCACTGGATTTTTTACGACCAAGGAAAAGGCGTCGGCGCATCTGGCGGGCGGCGCGAAGAAGGTCATCATCTCTGCGCCCGGCGGCAAGGATGTCGACGCGACGATCGTGTACGGCGTCAACGAGCGCACCTTGAAAGCCGCACACACGGTGATATCGAATGCGTCGTGCACGACCAATTGCCTGGCGCCGCTCGCCAAGCCGCTGCACGAAAAGCTCGGCATCGTCAGCGGGCTGATGACGACCATCCACTCGTACACCAATGATCAGGTGCTGACCGACGTCTATCACGAAGACCTGCGCCGCGCGCGCGCTGCCGCACACAACATGATCCCGACCAAGACTGGCGCCGCGTCTGCGCTCGGCCTCGTGATGCCCGAGTTGCTCGGCAAGCTCGACGGCTACTCGATTCGCGTGCCGACGATCAATGTGTCGATCGTCGATCTGACGTTCATTGCCGCGCGGGACACAACGGTCGACGAAGTCAACGCGATCATGCAGGCGGCGGCCGACGGTGAGTTGAAAGGAATACTCGGCGTGAACACCGCTCCGCTGGTGTCAAGCGATTTCAATCACGATCCGCGTTCGTCCATCTTCGACGCGACGCTGACCAAGGTTATCGGCCGCCTGGTCAAGGTTTCGAGCTGGTATGACAACGAGTGGGGCTTTTCGAACCGTATGCTGGATACGGCGG
>JACCSD010000174.1 GCA_013813185.1 Burkholderiaceae bacterium | reverse complement strand
TGCGATGCGTCTCCGCAACCAGCGACGCGATCCAGCGCATGTTGAAGTCCACTCCGCGGTCTCCCGCCCTGCCGGCCAGGCATTCATCGACGTAGCGCTTGACCGCCGGCTCCCAGAAACGGCTGTTTGAGGCGTTAATGGCGAACTCGCGCGTCTTCGGCGGGATCACGAGGTTCGGATGGCTCAGCACCCATTCGCCCAACATCGGCTCGAGAGTGAACGCGTGCGTGCCGCGGCCCACCGTCAGCACCAGCATCGTCGACGGCCCGTAGATCGCGTAGCCGGCGCACACCTGGCTGGTGCCAGCTTTCAGGAAGTCGCGCGCGGTCGCATCTGCCTTGACCACCGGTGCGCGAATGATCGAGAAGATGCTGCCGACGGCGACGTTGACGTCGATATTCGATGAACCGTCGAGCGGGTCGAACAGCAACAAATACTTGCCGCGCGGATACTGCGGCGGGATCGTGTAAACGTCCTCCATCTCTTCCGACACCATGCCGGCCAGGTGCCCGCCCCACTCGTTGGCGCGCAAGAAAATCTGATTGCTCAGAACATCGAGCGCTTTCTGCTGCTCGCCCTGCACGTTGCTGCTGCCGGCGTCGCCCAGCATCCCGTTCAGCTCGCCGTAGGCCACCTTGCGCGAGATCGCTTTGCACGCGAGCGACACGTCGGTGATCAGGCCGTTCAGATCGCCGGTCGCCTGCGGCGCGCGCCGGCGCTCCTCGATCAGGAACTGGGTGAGGGTCGACTTGCCGCCGGTAGGCATGGGGGGTTGTTCAGTGGAGCGGGCCGCTGGCGCGTCCCGCGACTGATTCGGGGGCGGTTTGTTCTTCCGCGCGGCGCGTCACCTCGTCGAATGTCAGCCAGGCGGCCGATTCAAGTTCGTTGCCGGGCTCGTTGGGCAGCGGATGCGCCGGGTCGCCGAGGCTCGGAAGCAGCAGGTCGGCCCCATCGAAGTCGCCGCCGACGGTCCAGAAGTTCGGCGTGACGACCGTCCACAAGCCCGCCGCCTGCGCCGCACGCAGCCCGTAAACCGAGTCTTCGAAAGCGATCGCGTGCTGCGGCGGCACGCCCAAACGGTGCAGCGCGAGCTGATAAATGTCGGGCGCCGGTTTTTTCGCAGCCGCCTGATCGCCGCACGCGATCGCGTCGAACATGTCGAGTGCGCGCGGGCCAAGTGTCGCCTGCAACAGCGCGTCCACATTGACCGCGGTCGTCGTGCTGGCGATCGCGAGGCGGCGCCCCGCGCCGCGCGCTTCGTCGAGCAGCCTGGCCACGCCGGGTCTGAGCGGTACCGCGCCGTCTCTGACGAACGCGCTGTAAAAACGCGTCTTCTCGGCGTGGATGCGCGGCACCGATTCGAGCAGGCGAGCGCGCTCGTCGTCGTCGTCGACAAGCGAATCGATATAGTGGGTCAACCGCTCCTTGCCGCCGTGGACTTTCAACAGCTCGCGGTACTCCGAAGGCCCCCATGTCCAATCGAGCCGGAAGCGCTCGAACGCCAGATTGAACGCGAGCCGGTGCGCCTCTTCCGTATCGGCCATCGTGCCGTCGATGTCGAATATCAATGCCTGGATGCCCGTATTGATCTCCATTCTTAACCTCCACTCGCCGCGGCGGGCGAATCGAAAACGCGGCTGCCGGCGATGTCTTCCGCCTGCAGGGTGCGCAACTGCTCGCGCGTCGGCGCACTATCGGCCCGCACGACGCGCGTCGCGTGCCGCAGCCGCATGCGGTCGAGCGCGTTGCGGATCGAGCGTGCATTCGCAAAATGCGGCTGCTGCCGGCGCAGCGTGATATAGCGTGCGAAAGCCGCTGCGGCCGATGCATCGAAGTCGTAGTTCAGCGCGCGCAGCATCAGCTGCGCGATCTGCATCAGCTCCGCTTCGCTGTAATCGGGAAAGTCGATGTGATGCGCGACGCGCGACGCCATGCCGGGGTTGCTGCCGAAGAACGTGTCCATGCGGTTCTTGTAGCCCGCGAGGATGACGACCAGATCGTCGCGATGGTTCTCCATCGCCTGCAGCAGGATCTCGATCGACTCTTGCCCGTAGTCGCGCTCGTTCTCGGGCTTGTACAGGTAGTACGCCTCGTCGATAAACAACACGCCGCCCATCGCCTTCTTCACAACCTCTTTCGTTTTCGGCGCGGTGTGGCCGATGAACTGGCCGACCAGGTCGTCGCGCGTCACTGCCACGAGATGGCCCTTGCGCACGTAGCCGAGCTGCTTCAGCACTTCGGCCATGCGCATCGCGACGGTCGTCTTGCCGGTGCCGGGATTGCCGGTAAAGCTCATGTGCAGCGAAGGCGGTTGCGACTGCAAACCCTGCTCGGTGCGCAGCTTGTCGACCAGGAGCAGCGCCGCGATATCGCGGATGCGGCTTTTCACCGGCGTGAGTCCGATCAGCTCGGAATCGAGCCGGTCGAGCACGTCCTTGACGCCCGACGCTTCGAACAGCGCCTGCGGGGATGCGACCGCCATGTCCATCGTCGGCTGGTTCCGATTACTTGTAGCGCTCGCCTTCGGGCCGGTCAGTCGCGTACGAGCTGATGCGGTAGCGAATGTTGCGGCCCTCGGCTTCCTGGCGCGCGAGGCCGAAGCCCGGCTCTTTCGCCGGGCGGTTGACGATGTAGCTCATGCGCGGCGTCTCCCAGCCACGGGTGGAATCGAACGCCGTTACGCGGATGTAATGGCTCGGGAAAGTCTTGCGGCAGGCGTTGATCTCCAGCAGGATCGCCGCGGCGTCCTGCAGATCGAACATCGGATTGCCGTACATCTCCCAGTAAACGTTGCGCGGGTGCGGGTCATCGGTGTACTCGACGCCGATCGACCAGCCGTTCGAAAGCGCGTAATCGATCTGTTTGCCGATCTGCGCATCGCTGAGGTCGCGCAGGTAGGAAAACTGGCCCTGCGTGACGCGATTGCCCTGGTTGGTCATCATGCTGGCGGCTCCTTATGCGCTGATGCTTGTGTGCTGATGCTTATGTGCTAACTGCAGGCGTGGCGACGAAGTCCGCGGTGTCGGTCGATTCGTAGTTGAAGCTGATGTCGCCCCAGGTGTCGATCGCCGCCTTCAGCGGCTTGCACCAGCGTGCCGCTTCGGCCAGGATCTGCGGCCCCTCGGCGAGGTAATCGCGGCCTTCGTTGCGGGCGAGGATCATCGCCTCGAGCGCGACCCGGTTCGCGGTGGCGCCGGCCTGAATGCCCATCGGGTGGCCGATCGTGCCGCCGCCGAACTGCAGCACCACGTCTTCGCCCAGATAGTGAATCAGCTGGTGCATCTGGCCAGCATGGATCCCGCCGCTCGCCACCGGCATCACCTTCAGCAGCGACGCCCAGTCCTGCTCGAAGAAGAGGCCGGTTTCCAGGTTCTGCGCGCTGTGCGTGTCGCGCAGCGTGTCGTAAAAGCCCCTGATCATCAGCGGGTCGCCTTCGAGCTTGCCGACCACTGTGCCGGCGTGGATATGGTCGACACCGGCCATGCGCATCCACTTGCAGATCACGCGGAAGTTCATGCCGTGGTTCTTCTGCCGTGAGTAGGTGCTGTTCCCGGCACGGTGCAAGTGCAGGATCATGTCTTTTTTGCGCGCCCAATTCGCCATCGACTGAATCGCGGTGTAGCCGATCACCAGGTCGATCATGATGATCACGCTGCCGAGGTTCTTCGCGAACTCAGCCCGCTCGTACATCTCTTCCATCGTGCCCGCGGTTACGTTCAGATAGTGGCCCTTGATCTCGCCGGTGGCTGCGCTCGCGCGATTGACCGCCTCCATGCAGTACAGAAAGCGGTCGCGCCAGTGCATGAACGGCTGTGAGTTGATGTTCTCGTCGTCCTTCATGAAATCGAGCCCGCCCTTCAGGCCCTCGTACACCACACGCCCATAGTTGCGGCCCGACAGACCGAGCTTGGGCTTGGTGGTCGCGCCCAGCAGTGGCCGGCCGAACTTGTCGAGCCGCTCGCGCTCGACGACGATGCCGGTCGCGGGACCCTGGAATGTCTTCAGGTACGCGACCGGGATTCGCATGTCCTCCAGCCGCAGCGCCCGCAGCGCCTTGAAGCCGAACACGTTGCCGATGATCGACGCGGTCAAATTGGCGATCGAGCCCGGCTCAAACAGGTCGAGGTCGTACGCGATGTAGGCGAAGTACTGCTGCTCGGTCTTCGTGCCTGCTCCGGTGTTGGGCACCGCGTCGACGCGATAAGCCTTGGCGCGATACAGCTCGCACGCGGTGAGGCGGTCGGTCCATACCACCGTCCAGGTCGCGGTCGACGATTCGCCCGCCACCGCCGCGGCGGCTTCGATCGCATCAACGCCATCCTGCGGCGTGATGCGGAACATCGCCAGCACGTCGGTGTCCTTGGGCACGTAGTCGCCGTCCCAGTAACCCATCTGCGCGTACTTCAGCACGCCCGCCGAGTAGCGCGTCTTGGCGTCGGTGATCTGCTTGGCTTCGTGAAGGTTTCCCACCGTGCGTTTCCTCAATTGCGAGCGGCGACTGTAGGCGCGGGCTCATCTTTAAAAAAGTTAAATGTTTTGACATCAACATAAGCGATTACTAATATCGGCCGATGCCGCTGTCGTCGCGCAGTGCCTCGTTTCGCCAGCTGTCGGCTTTTCACACGGTCGCGCGGCTGGGCAGCGTGTCGTCAGCTGCCGAGGAAATGCACCTGACGCAGCCAGCCGTGTCGATCCAGATCAAGATTCTCGAAGAGTCGGCGGGCACGCCGCTGCTCCAGCGCACCGGCCGCGGCATTCGCCTGACCGCAGCCGGCGAGCTGCTGGCAGGTTACGCAGGCCGCATCCTCGAGCTGTGGCGCGAAGCCGGTGAAGAGATGGCGACGCTGCAGGGCGTGTTCGCGGGCACGCTGCGCATCGGAGCCGTCACCACCGCGGAGTATCTGCTGCCGCCATTGCTGGTTGCATTCGTAAACGACAACCCGAAGGTCACGGTGAAATTGCACGTTGGCAACCGCGACGCAATCGTGCGCATGCTCGCCGGCCATGAGGTCGACCTTGCCATCATGGGGCGTCCTCCTCCCGAGCTGAAGACCGCCTCGAACGCGTTTGCCCGGCATCCGATGGCGTTCATCGCCGCGCCGAAGCATCCGTTGATGGCGGCGAAGACGCTGCGCATGTCCGACTTGGCCAATGCCCATTTGATCGTGCGCGAGCGCGGCTCGGGGACGCGTGCCACCGTCGAGCGGCTGTTCAAGGATGCCGGGCAGCCTTTGCGCATCGGCTCCGAGCTGTCGAGCAACGAAGCGATCAAGCAGATGTGCGCTGCCGGCTTCGGCGTGGCGTTCCTGTCGCTGCACACGTGCGTGCTGGAGCTCGACGCCGGTCTTCTGAAGCTGCTGCGGCTGAAGAACAATCCGGTCGAGCGCGATTGGTACGCGATCCGCCTGGCGTCTCGGCAGCTACCGCAAGTGGCGTTGGCCTTCGAAGAATTTCTTTGCATGCCGGGCCAGGCGAGAGTCGTTTCGCAGCTCGGTAAACCGAAGCGCGTCAAAGCCAAAGGTTGATGCAGGTACGTCGCTTGCCGCTTCGCCGCGATGGCCGACGACGCGAATCCGACACAGCACCACGCATTGCAGGCGCCTGGCGCGGTACCGCCCACACTCGCCGCACTGCTGGCTTCGAGCGCCTACATCGTGCCGCTCGCGCTAAGCGCGTCGACGAGCTGAGTGTTGTGGGTTCGGTCATGCGGGCTGGCTGGCCGCTTGTGCGATCAAGGAATTAAGCTATCGAGATAAGTATTCTTATCACGATAGACATGTCAAACTACCAAAGTGCCTTCGCTGAAAAACGGGGTAGTGACGCGCAGAGATAGGGACTTTCCGGACGCGAATGAGTTGGCAGCCTTCCGCTCATACATGGAGGGCATGGGTACTCGCGTCGCGGTGGATCGGTTTCTAGCGGACCGAAGGACCCCGGGAGCGTCATCGCGATCTGTCATTGGCGCGATACGCAAGAAGCTGGAGGAGATTGCGCGAGCTCGACATCGCGATGACCTGATCGAACATCAGCGACGAAGGAGGCACTTAGATGAATCCGAACAAGGCACTATGGGAAAAGGGAGACTTCACGCGCATCGCGGAGACCATGCGCGAAAGCGGCGAGGCGCTCGTCGACACGTTCGCCATCACGAAAGGCCTCAAGGTGCTGGACCTCGGATGCGGTGACGGAACCACCGCCATCCCTGCGGCCAAACGCGGTGCGGACGTACTGGGCGTCGACATCGCGAGCAACCTCGTCGCCGCGGGCAACAAGCGCGCAAAGGAGATGGGTCTCGCCAACTGCAGGTTTCAGGAAGGCGATGCCTCCAACATGCAGGGAGTGCAGGATCGGAGTTTCGACCTGCTCATAAGCATCTTCGGCGCGATGTTCGCGCCCAAGCCATTCGATGTAGCGAAAGAAATGGTCCGCGTCACCCGGCCCGGGGGACGCATCATCATGGGCAACTGGATCCCCAACGATCCGACGCTGGTGGCGCAGATCCTGAAGATCAGCTCGGCGTTCACGCCCCCGCCGCCTGAAGGCTTCGTCAGCCCGATGACTTGGGGCGTCGAGAGCAGCGTCACCGAGCGCTTTGTCGCTGCCGGACTTCCGGCCGAGAAAATATCCTTCGCGCGTGACACCTTTACCTTCAACTCTCCCGGCACGCCAGAGGAGCTTGTCGGCCGGTTCAAGAACTACTACGGGCCGACCATGAATGCCTTCGAAGCCGCAGACAAGAGCGGGCGCGTTGCCGATCTGCAGAGCCAACTGGAGGACCTATTCAAGACGCAGAACAAGAGCTCACGCAAGGACATGACTTCCATTCCCGCGACGTTCCTGCGCGTGACGGTGGCGCTTTGACGGTGAAGGCGCGAATCAGGGCGAGAGTGCCGCCTAACAGCCGGTTGTTGGCCGACACCTTCGCTTCGCCGCTGCGCGCTCAATCCAGTGCGGCAAAACCGGAACTTTAGTGATAGTCCGCTCTAGGACGTCGCCATGTCCGCAACGGGTCGAGGGTGTGTGAAAACTCTTCGACACACGGAGCGTGAAGCTGAAGTCGACCTCTCAGATCGCTCTGTATTCGACGATCGCCACCTCGGGAGGGGTAAAGCGACCCCCGAAAACGCGGTGTTCAAGAGTTTTCACACAGCCTCGGTCGGTTGCGTAAGTTCGCTGGCCTGAGCAGCAGACGTTCGACCGCGCGACTACGCGGGGCGGCGGCAGCGACGTCGGCGAATGTCAGCAGTTCACCGCATACCGGCCATTCGTGTCGCCAACATCCGAGCGCCGCAATGACCGGTGTCCGGTCGAGACCGTGGGTTCAGAGGTCGGCCTCGATTGACAGCAATCGCTGCAATGCTGCCCTCCGCCTCCACAGGCCGAATGACAGTAGGCCTAAAAACGGCGCTGTCGCAAGGCCCAGCATGCGACCTCGGCCTTGGTCGGAATCGTCTCGCGCCGGCAATTTCGCACATCGGGAGCAGAAGGAACGGATAAACACGAATGATCGTGGGAATCCGAGGTTTATCCCCTTTGTTTTGATCAGAACACTATTACGAGCTCACCCACCGGCGAATTTTGCGGTGGCGCGGCGAAATCGCACTATGAGCGCTGTTGTTTCCGAGTCGTTGCCTCTACGTGATCAGCCCACACTTGCATCATCAGCCGTCGCTGATCTAAATACTCAGCGCGGTTGTACGCTGCGCGCACTGGGTCTGCTGATTCATGGGCGAGCTGTTTCTCAATCACATCCGACGGAAACTCTCCCGTTTCATTTAACCAGGTGGATGCCAGAGATCGAAAACCGTGTGCGACGTGCCGGCCGTGGAAGCCCGACCTTTTCAAAGCCTGATTCAACGTGTTATCCGAGATTGGGCGTCTCTCGCTGGTCAGTGACGGAAAAAGAAATCGCCCATTGCCTGTGAGCTGGCTCAATTCGCGCAGAAGCGAAACGGTCTGCGTTGCTAGTGGAACCAAGTGGGCGAGATTCCGCTTCATCCTGGTTTCGGGAATTCGCCAGATAGCGCCCGCCAAGTCAAATTCCGCCCACTCAGCGGCGCGCAATTCACCCGGCCGCACGAAGGTTAGCAATAGGAGCTTCAAAGCCGCGACCGTCTCTGTGCGCCCTGGATAGTGTTCGATCGCTTCGGTCAGTTCGTTCAGCGAAGACGGTGGCAGGGCGGGGAGTTGACCCTTTACCGGAGTAGGCAGCGCTCTTCGCACGGACTCGGCAGGGTTTCTTTCTGTGACCCCCTTGTCGATCGCAAACAAGAATACGTCGCGCACTCGTTGCCACACGCGAGTGGCGAGTTCGAGCGCATCGCGCTTGATCATCGGGGTAAGAGCGGCGAGACCGTCTTCGCGGTCGATCAACTCGAAACTTTTCGCTCCAAATACTGGAAATACGTTGACCTCAAGAGAGCGGAGAACTTGCGCGGTGTGTTTTGGGCGCCAGCGGTTCTTGCGTGCGGAGTGCCATTCGCGTGCGACTGACTCGAAGGATGGCGCGCCAGAGGTGCCCGCCTTTCGAACCGGTTTCCGCAGATTCGAAGGGTTCCTACCTTCGCGCAACTCAGCTCGAAAGCGCTGACGTGTTACACGGGCTTCCGCCAGCTGCACTTCAGGCCAGCGGCCGGCCGAAAGCATCTGTTGTTTGCCTACCCAGCGGTACCTGAAGCGCCAAAGGCCGGTCCCATCAGGGCGCACGATGAGCGATAGACCATCACCGTCAGAAACGACAGATTCCTGACCTGAAGCGGACGCTGGCTTGAACGCGTTACGAATCGAGAGTGAAGTAAGGCGGTTGGTCGCCATGTGTGTACGGTCGAAACACTCGGCGCATGCTACACACGCTTCTACGCACAGACAAGACGGACGCAGTGCGACTGCCTGAGACACCTTGAGGCACCTAATACTGAGCTATCCTTATGATTTGTCGTCGTTTTAAGGTCAGCTGAGACGTCGTGCAACAAGTTGAGTGGTGGAGGCGGCGGGAATCGAACCCGCGTCCGCGAATGATCCAGATCCAGTTCTACATGCGTAGCCGGTCTATTTGAGCTCTCACCACGCGCTTGGCCGATCGGCAGGCCGTCGCGCAGCCAGTCACTGATCTCGATGCCGCCGTCGTGACTCCACCGGCATCCAGCCTCTGTAAATGGCGCTGCGTGTTAGTTACCTAACCTGGACCAGAGGCCTGCCAGTGCAGCGTCTAGCCGGTATTAAGCGGCTAAAGCAAACGCGTCTTCGTTGGCGTTTGTAGTGTTCCAGATGGATTTACGAGGTGACTGGTCCTCGGCATGCCCTGAGATCCTTCACGACCCACGTCGAAGCCAGGTCGCCCCCAAAAGGAAATGGATTGTACGGCTACAGATGCGTCATTTCAGTGAGAAATCAACCCGTGCTTTGGCGCCTTGATCTTTGATTTCGGGGTGACCAGGCAAGGCGATTTCTAATTCGCGATCAACGACAACAGCTCAGAGGGGCAATGGACGACGGCGTCCGCGCCCCACTGTTGATACGGTACCCCGTTGCCGAGATAGCCATAACTCGCAACCACGGTACGCATACCCGCTGCACGTCCCGCCTCGATGTCGCGCTGATCGTCACCGACGTACATGGCAGCGCTCGCATCAACGGACGCGCAGGACAGTGCATGCAGCAAAGGCGCGGGATGGGGTTTCGAGAACGGCGTGGTGTCACCGCTGACGACGCACGCCGCACGCTCGGAAAGTTTCAGCGCCTGCACCAGCGGCAACGTAAAACGCGCGAATTTGTTGGTGACGATTCCCCACCGGATCCCGCGCTGCTCCAAGTGTTGCAGGGTGTCGTCCATGCCCGGGAACAAAGATGAATCGACGCACAAAGCCGATTCATACTCACGCAAGAACTCCTGCCGCAGCTCGGCGTAGCGCGCGTTGTCGGGCGCAACGTCAAATGCCCGCCCCACCATTCCGCGAGC
>JACCSD010000167.1 GCA_013813185.1 Burkholderiaceae bacterium | reverse complement strand
GCGCAACGACCCGGATTGATGATGGGTGCGATTTACTCGGCGCTGCTGACCGAAATCGAGCACGAAAACTTTCAGGTGCTACATCAGCGCGTTGCGCTGACACCGCTGCGCAAATTATGGATTGCGTGGCGGACGTGGGCACGCGGTTGAGCGCACCGCGAACGGCCGCTGTTGTCGGCGCCGGCTGGGCCGGTTGCGCGGCCGCGGCCGAGTTGGGTGCCGGCGGTGTCTCCGTAACGCTTCTCGAAGCGAGCGACGTGCTCGGAGGTCGTGCGCGGCGGCTGCCGCTCGAATTGGCGGGAGATCGGCACGTGCTCGATAACGGCCAGCACCTGCTGTTGGGCGCGTACACCGAAACGGCAGCATTGTTCGAGCAGTTGAATGTTGCGATTGACACCGTCGTCGAACGGCGCCCGTTCGAGTTGCGCTATCCGGATGGATTTCGCTTGCAGGCCGCACGGCTGCCGGCGCCGTTGCATCTGGCGGCAGCGCTGATCACTGGGCGTGGCCTGGACTTCTCCGATCGCGCGGCAATGATCGCGTTGCTCAGTGCGCTTAGAAAGTCGCGCTGGAACATTGGCAGCGATCGCAGCACGACAGAGTGGTTGCTAGAACGCGGGCAGACACCCCAAGTCGTTCGGCGCGTGTGGCGGCCGCTCGCGCTGGCCGCGCTCAACACACCGCTCGACCGGGCGTCTGCGCAAATCTTTGCCAGCGTGTTGCGTGACTCGCTCGGCGCCAAGGGTTCGGCCAGCGAAATGTGGGTGCCGCGTGCCGACCTGTCGGCGCTGCTTCCCGATGCGGTCGAGCGTTACGTTGTGGCGCGGGGCGGGGCAGTTCGCCGCGATGCGAGAGTCGACCGCATCGACGGCCCAAACAACCGCGGGGATCGCTTTCGCGTTCACTTTCGCAACGATCCCGAGCGGGCGATTGAGGTTGATGCGGTCGTCTACGCTGCCGCGCCGACCCATCTCGAGCATATCGTCGGTCGGAGCGAGGCATTGGACGCGACCTACGAAGTGTTAGCCCGCTTCGAGCACGAGCCGATCTACACCGTCTACTTGAAATACGCACCGTCGGTGCGCGTTGCGCGCGGCTTCACCGCGCTGTTGCATGACCCTGCGAAACGCCGTTACGCGCAGTGGGTATTCGACCGCGGCGCGCTCGACCCTGCCAATCAGGGCGTGCTCGCCGCCGTCATCAGCTCCAGCGGCCCGCACGAAGCCGAATCGCTCGAGGACGTTTGCCAGGCAGTGGCACAGCAATTGACCGCCGATCTGAACTTGCCGGCCCCGGTCGATACACGCGCGATCGCTGATCGGCGCGCAACGTTGGCTGCCGTGCCGCACTTGCAACGCCCGCCCAATCGAACTCCGTGGCCAGGCTTTGCGATTGCGGGAGACTGGACCGCGTCCGACTATCCGTCGACGCTCGAAACAGCCGTGCGCAGTGGTCGCACTGCCGCACGCGCCCTGCTTTGATCAATCGCGCACGCGCGTCAGCGCGTGCTCGACACGATCGACCGCAATCACTTCGAGCCCTTCGATCGGCTGCTTCGGCGCGTTAGCCTTCGGTATCAGCGCCATCGAAAACCCGAGCTTCGCTGCCTCGCGCAGGCGCTCCTGCCCGCGCGGCGCCGGCCGAACTTCTCCTGCGAGGCCAATCTCGCCGAAAGCAACCAACCCGCGCGGCAACGGCTTGTCGCGCATCGATGACACCACCGCGAGCAACGCAGGAAGATCAGCCGCCGGCTCGCCGATCCGCACGCCGCCGACCGCGTTGACGAAAACGTCTTGATCGAACGTCGCGATGCCCGCGTGCCGGTGCAGGACGGCCAGCAACATGGCCAGGCGCTGCTGATCGAGCCCGACCGAAAGTCGGCGCGGATTCGGCACATGCGCGGCGTCGACCAATGCCTGGATTTCGACCAGCAGCGGGCGCGTGCCTTCCTGTGTCGCCATCACGCATGAGCCCGCGACCTGAACGTCGTGCTTTGACAGAAACAGCGCTGACGGATTCGCAACGCCCTTTAGCCCGCGATCGGTCATCGCAAATACGCCGAGCTCGTTGACCGCGCCGAAGCGATTCTTGAACGCGCGAATCAGGCGAAAAGACGAGTGAGAATCGCCTTCGAAATACAACACCGTGTCGCCCATGTGCTCGAGCACGCGCGGCCCGGCAAGCGAGCCATCCTTCGTCACGTGGCCGATCATGATCAGCGTCAACCCCGATTGCTTCGCCAGGCGCGTCAGCTGCGCAGCGCATTCGCGCACTTGCGCCACCGAGCCCGGTGCCGACTGCAGTTGTTCCGAGTAAAGCGTCTGGATCGAATCGATCACCACGACCGCCGGCTGTTCAGAGCCAATCGCCGCGACAATGCGCTCGAGCGAAATTTCGGACAGCAGCCGCACGCGGCCGGCATCCACCCCGAGTCGTCGCGCATGCAGCGCGACCTGTGCCGCCGACTCTTCCCCGCTGATGTAGAGCACCGGCGCACCGGTTGATGACCTGAGCGATAACGCCGCCAGCGATTGCAATAGCAGCGTCGACTTTCCGATGCCCGGATCACCACCGATCAACACCACGCCGCCCTCGACGAATCCGCCGCCCAGCACGCGGTCGAACTCATCGATGCCCGAGGCGATGCGCGGCATCTCGCGCGCCTGCACGTCCCGCAATGATTGCGCAGACGATGCGGCCGCTGCGAGCCCGCCGTAGCGATGCTCCGTCGGCGTCTCTACGCGCGCTTCCGCCAATGAGTTCCACGCATTGCAGTGCGGACACTGGCCCTGCCACTTCAGGCTGGCGCCACCGCATTCGGCACACACAAACTGCGTTTTCGCTTTCGCCATGGTTCAGTCAGTCGATTTCGGTCACCGGCACACGCGCCGCCAGCGCGCACATCAATTCGTAGCCGACCGTTCCGCACAGGTTTGCAACTTCATCGATCGGAAGATTCTTGCCCCACAGCTCGACGTCGCTACCGACTGCAGCGTGCGGCGCCGATGACAGATCGACCGTGATCATGTCCATCGATACGCGTCCGGCGATTGGCACCCGAACACCTTCGACCATCACCGGCGTGCCGTCGGGCGCGTTGCGAGGGTATCCATCTGCATAACCGCACGCGACGACTCCGATTCGCGTCGCACGCGATGCCGCAAACCTCGACCCATAGCCGACCGCTTCTCCAGCGTTCAGCGTCTGCACAGCGATCAGGCGTGACTTCAACGTCATCGCCGGCTCGACGCCCAATTGCACTGCGGTATGCGACTCGTCGGTCGCAGCGCCATACAACGCGATTCCCGGACGCACGGAATCGCCGTTAACTTCGGGCCGCAGGAACAGTGCAGCCGAATTGGCGAAGCTGCGCTGTTCCGGCCAGTCCTTGGCAATATGTTGCAGCGCTGCTAACTGCTCGGCCACCTCGGACGGACCGCTTACGCCGGTCGCACGGTCTGCGTTTGCGAAATGCATCATCAGCGTTAGTTGCGACACGCTGGGCGAGCCCCTTAGCCGCTGATAAGCCAACGTCGCGCCCGCGTTGTCGTGCGCATTGAAGCCCAACCGATTCATTCCGCTATTGAACTTCAGATAAACGTCGATCGGCACTGGCAGTCGGCCTTGCTCGAGTAGGTCGATCTGTTGGGCGTCGTGCACCACCGGCGTCAACTTGAGCGCCGACACGGCTTCTAAATCACGCGGCTCGAAGTACCCTTCCAGCAGCAAGATGGGTCGAGACCATCCGGCGTCGCGCGCGCGCTGGGCCTCATCGAGATCGAGCAATGCGAGGCCATCGGCGTCGGCAAAGGCGCGAACTGCGCGCTGCAGGCCGTGCCCATACGCATTCGCCTTTACCACAGCCCACACAAACCGCGCTCGCGCATGCCGGCGCGCCTGCGCCAGATTGCGGCGCATCGCCGGCAAGTCGATTACGGCAGATATCGGGCGTGGCATCGGAATCAAACGAGGAATTTGCGCTCAATAGCATAGTGCTGCGTGTCATCGCGAGCCAGTGACTGCGTGATATAAGCGCGCCAAAGCGCGCGCAAAGAAGCGCAGAATTTTTTGGAGACGTTTCGCTTGTTTCGACAGCACCCGCGCTTGTTTCGACATCAGCAGCAGCCGGCGGCATGACACGCGGCTTCTACGTCATCATGGCCGCGCAGTTTTTTTCGTCGCTGGCCGACAACGCGCTCCTCATCGCCGCGATCGCATTGCTGCGCGACCTTGAAGCACCGGCCTGGATGACGCCGATGCTGAAGCTGTTTTTCGTGTTCTCGTACGTCGCCCTGGCTGCATTCGTCGGGGCCTTCGCCGACTCGTTTCCCAAAGCGCGCGTCATGTTCATCACGAACATGATCAAGGTCGGCGGCTGCATGATGATGTTTCTCGGCGCTCATCCGCTGCTTGCGTACGCGGT
>JACCSD010000011.1 GCA_013813185.1 Burkholderiaceae bacterium | reverse complement strand
GGGCTGGTGACGCACGTGTGGCTGCTGCCGCCCGCCAGGTAATTTCGTCTCACTCGCCGCCGGCTCATTGGCTTCGCGCATTCGCTTCGGATAACCGTGACCGCGAAAAGGCTTTACATCCGCACCTTCGGCTGTCAGATGAACGAGTACGACTCGGACAAGATGGCCGACGTGCTGCACGCATCCGACGGCCTCGTCGCGACCGCCGACCCGGCAGACGCCGACGTGATTTTGTTCAATACGTGCTCGGTGCGTGAGAAGGCGCAAGAAAAAGTCTTCTCGGACCTCGGCCGCGTCAAGCACCTAAAGCAAAGCAATCCGGATCTGCTGATCGGCGTCGGCGGCTGCGTCGCCAGCCAGGAAGGCGCCGCGATCGTGCAGCGCGCGCCGTATGTCGACCTGGTATTCGGCCCGCAAACGCTGCATCGCTTGCCTGATCTGATTCGCCGCCGGCGCGCAAGCGGCCGCCCGCAGGTCGATATCTCATTTCCCCAGATTGAGAAGTTCGACCACTTGCCGCCACCACGAGTCGACGGTGCGAGTGCATTCGTTTCCATCATGGAAGGGTGCAGCAAGTACTGCAGCTTCTGCGTCGTGCCGTACACGCGCGGCGAAGAAGTATCGCGCCCGCTCGACGACGTGTTGATCGAGGTAGCCGACCTGGCCGAGCAAGGCGTCAAGGAGGTGACGTTGCTGGGACAGAACGTCAACGCGTATCGCGCGCATGCCAGCGGGGTCGAGCTCGACTTCGCGGCGCTCCTCGAATACGTCGCCGACATTCCCGGCATCGAACGCATTCGCTATACAACCTCGCATCCGAAAGAGTTCACGCAGCGCCTTATCGACGTTTACGCGCGCCTGCCGAAACTCGTCAACCATGTGCATCTTCCGGTGCAATCGGGCAGCGATCGCGTGCTCGCGGCGATGAAGCGCGGTTACACCGTCGTCGAATACAAGTCGATCGTGCGGCGGCTGCGGCAGGTGCGGCCGGGCATTGCGATCTCGTCGGACTTCATCGTCGGGTTTCCGGGTGAGAGCGAACACGATTTCGAGCAGACGATGCGCCTGATCGATCAGATCGGCTTCGATGCCAGCTTCAGCTTCGTCTACAGCAAGCGGCCGGGAACACCCGCGGCGGATCTTGCGGACGAAACACCGCCGGCAGTGAAGCTGGCGCGGCTGGCGCGACTACAAGCGGCGATTGACTCGAACGCTCAAGCAATCAGCAGTGCGATGGTCGGTTCGATTCAGCGCATCCTCGTCGAGGGGCCCTCCAGGAGAGCGCCGCCGGAGAATCCGGGGGAACTGAGTGGGCGCACCGAAAACAATCGCATCGTCAATTTTCCCGGCGGGCCGCGTGCGCTCACCCTGGCCGGTGAAATGCTCGATGTGCGCATCACGCAGGCGCGTCCGCATTCGCTGCGCGGGGAACTTACGCTGCACGATCCGGTTCTGATCGCGTGCGATGAACTGCCTTTGGAAGCGACGAAATACGCTCAATGAAGCAGGTGGCGCGCTACCATCGACCCTACTTTTGACTGCGCCGATGGACGATCGCGCGGTACCGCGCTCGAGGTCTACGGCCGCAGGGGAGACAAACATGATCGACATTCAACGGGCGCTATGCGTATCGCGCTTCGGTGCGGTTTCTACGGCGGCTTTGGCGGCAATCGTGCTGTCTGCATGTGCGACGACGCAGCCGGCAGCCAGCGATGCGCGCAGCGCAGCGCCAGCCACCGCTGTTTCCGCGATGCCGTCGGCTGCTGCGCCGACCCCGCCAACGACTCCGGTGCCGGCGCCCGCGCCCGGGGCTCGCCCGACCGCAGGTGCTCCCGCGGCAACGCCTCCCGCAGCAGCGCCTCCCGCGCCGGGAGCGCCGCGTCCATTTGCCGATGTCATCAAGGACGCCAAGCAGGTGCCGGGGTTTCTTCCGATCTGGCAGAAGGACGATCGCACCTGGATCGAGATCGCGCCCGAGCAAATGAACAAACCGTTCTTTCTGTCGATCAACATGAGTCGCGGCATCGGCGAACGGATGCTGTTCGCGGGGCTCATGGGCTCGTGGTATTCCACCGGCGGGGAGTATGTCGGGCAGTTTCGCAAGGCGGCCGGCAACGTTCATCTGCTGGCAAAGAACACAACCTTCATCGCGCGCGCCGGATCGCCCGAGGAGCGCGCTGTCAAGAACAGCTTTTCGGACAGCCTGCTCGGTTCGGCGCCGATCGCGAGCGCGCCGCATCCCGAGCGCAAATCGATTTTGATCGACGCCAATGCGTTGTTGATGACCGACATGCCGCGCGCTTCGTATGTCATCGAGCGCACGTATCGCAACTCGTTTTCGTTCGACGCGCGCAATTCATTCATCCAGTCCGCGAAGGCCGATGCCGAGCGCACCGTGTTCGACGTCACCGCGCATTACGCACAGCCACGCATTCCGGTCCCGGCGCCGCCGTCGCCGATGCCCGGCGCCACCCCACCGCCGTTCTATCCGCCGCCGGTCGTGCTGGAAGACCCGCGCAGTCTGTTCCTCGGATTCTTGTACACGTTCACCAAGCTGCCGGAAAATCCGATGCGGCCTCGGCTCGCCGATTCGCGCATCGGCCACTTCGGAACGCCGAAGGTCGACTTCAGCG
>JACCSD010000096.1 GCA_013813185.1 Burkholderiaceae bacterium | reverse complement strand
CCAATTGAGGCGTCGCCCGAGGAACGGAGCCGGGCCGGGGCCTTTGAGCGAAAAAACGCTTTAGCCTTTTTTCGCGCCGGCCTGGCGAGTACCGCAGTGGTTGCCACTTTAGTGGCCGACGCCTTTGGCGGCGCCGCTGCGCCAGCCGCTGCTGCGCGCAGACCTTGATGCGTATTACTGCTTCGCCACTGCCGCCGGGGCCTTCTCTTTCTGTGTCAGCGGTCGCGCAGGCTCTTGCCGAAAGGTGGCCGTCAACTGCGATGTCTTCGGATAACCGGAGGCATCGAGCGTGATGTTCCACTCGTCGGGATCGAACCCAATCAAGGGGGCGGTGCCGACGGTGGCGACCGGCACGCCCTCTGCCTGCGTCAGCCGCTTGAGCTCGACCGAATCGTCGCCCGTTTCGATCGTGCGTTCGGCGAACGGAATGCCGCGTTTGACCAGAAACTCGCGCGCGGTATTGCAGGGTGGGCACTTGCTTGCGGTAAACAACATCACCGGATAGCTCGACGACGCGCGCCGGACCTGGTACGGCAGCAATGACTGGACTTGTTCGCCGATCTGGCGCAGATCGATGCGCAGCAGATTTTGCGCGTCGGGGGGCGGGCGGTCGCCGTAATTGATCTGGCCGCGGGAATCGGTCCAGCGATACAGGTACTTACGTTCCTTGTCGGCTTCGGCCGGCGCTTGTGCCATGGCCGCTGACAGCAACGCTGCCATCACGGCGGCGGCGATGAATCGAAACAATGAAATCGACGATCGCATTACTACTCCGGGTTAACTTTTCGGGGCCGGCGAACCGGCGGGCGGTGGGCGATCTGCGGCCTCACGCGGGAAGATCGGTTTTGGCGGCTCAGCGCGATACGTAGCCGGCATCACAATTTGCGTTGGATAGCCGGCGGCGTTCAGTGCGGCCGACCAGGCTCCCTCTTTGAAGCCGAGATGAGGCGTGCGGCCCAGCGTCATTACGGGCACCGACGTCGTCCCGACGCGCCGCTTCAATTCTTCGGCGTCGACATCCGTATCGACGACGACCTCCTGATACGGCGCGCCGCGCCGACGCAGCCAGGCGCGCGCAGACTCACAGGGATCGCAGTCGAGGGCGGTGTACAGCGTGATTGGGAATGTCGATATCGCCCGGCGCAACTCGAACGGAACGCCGCCGGTGGGGTCAACGCCTTCGACTTTGGCGCGGCCATCGACGCGAGCTAGATTCTTTGCATCCGCCGGCGGCGCATCTCCATAGTTGACCTGGCCGCTGGGGTCGGTCCACCGATACTGGGCGTGCGCCGGCCAGGCCATTGCCAGCACCGCTACGGTAACGCTCGCCAATCCCAGCCGATACAAACTCAAAACCATCTGCTAGCTCACCATGCCGTTGTGCTTCAACAGCGCATCGATCGTCGGCTTGCGGCCGCGAAACGCCACGAAGGACTGCATCGCCGGGCGGCTGCCGCCAACGGCCAAAACTTCATCCAGAAACCGGCGGCCGATAGCGGCGTTCAACACATTACCGTCCTGATTTTCTTCAAACGCCGAGTACGCATCGGCCGACAAAACCTCGGCCCATTTGTAGCTGTAATAGCCTGCGGCGTAACCGCCCGCGAAGATGTGCGAGAAAGCGTGCGGAAAACGGTTGTATTCGGGCGGAACCAGCACCGAAACTTCACGCCGGACATCCGCCAGCAGTGCTAGCACCTGGGCTTCATCGGCCTGTCCCGCGCCTGAGTGCAGCAGCATGTCGAACAACGAGAACTCGAGCTGGCGCACAGTGAACATTCCACTTTGGAAGTTCTTGGCCGCCAGCATTTTTTCAAACAGCGCGCGCGGCAGTTTGGTGCCGGTTTCCACGTGCCCGGTCAGCAGCTGCAGAACTTCCCATTCCCACGCAAAGTTCTCCATGAACTGCGACGGCAACTCGACCGCATCCCATTCGACGCCCTGAATTCCAGCAACCGACGGCTCGTCGACACGTGTCAGCATGTGATGCAGCCCGTGGCCGAATTCATGAAACAGCGTCAGGACTTCGTCGTGTTTCAACGTCCCCGGCTTGCCTCCCCCCGGCCGCGAAAAATTGCAGGTCAAGAACGAAACCGGCGTGGCGAGCCCCGTGCGGCGTGCGCGCCGGCTGCGGGCGTCGTCCTGCCATGCGCCACCTTGCTTATGGTCGCGCGCATACAAATCCAGATAAAACTGACCGACCAGATTTCCTTGCAGATCGGCGATTCGGTAAAAACGCACGTCCGGATGCCAGACCGGCGCAGCTTCTTCCCGGATCGCGACGGCGAACAGCGTCTCGATGACCTTGAACAATCCCGCCAGCACGCGCTCTTCCGTGAAGTATTGCTTCAGTTCCTGCTCGGAGTACGAATAGCGCTGCTCGCGCAACTTTTCGCTGGCGTACGACACATCCCACGGTTGCAGATCGGCAATCGCAAGGTGCTGCGCCGCGAATGCGCGCAGCTCGCGCATGTCGCGCTCCGCATAGGGCTTGGCGCGGCGCGCAAGATCACGCAGGAAATCGAGTACTTCGGCCGGGCTCTCCGCCATCTTTGCCACCAGCGAAACTTCGGCGAAGCTTCTGTAGCTGAGCAGGTGCGCGTGTTGCCGCCGCAGCTTCAGCAGCTCGACCAGCAGCGGACCGTTGTTCCAGTCGGGCTTGCCGAACTCGGACGCCTTGGTCGAATACGCACGGTACAGCTGCTGGCGCAAAGCGCGGTCGTGCGCGTAGTCGACGATCGCCGAATAGCTCGGATACTGCAGCGAAATTTTGTAACCCCTCTTGCCTTCTGCGTGAGCGGCTTCCGACAGCATCTGCAGGGCATCCTGCGGCACGCCCGCCAGCGCGGTTGCATCTTCGACGTACAGCGCGAACGCGTTGGTGGCGTCGAGCACGTTCTCGGCAAAGCGGGTCGACACTTGCGATTCGCGTTCGCGAACTTCCTTGAATCGCTCCTTGTTCTCTGCCGTCAGTTCGGCGCCACCCAGCCGAAAGTCGCGCAGCTCGTTTTCGACGACGCGCCGCCTGACCGCAGGCCAATCGGCAAAATCCGCCGCGGAAGCGAGCGCCTTGAATTTTTCATACAACGATTCGTTCTGCGACAGCTCGGTCCAGAAAGCGGTCAGCTTCGGCAGATTGGCGTTGTACTGCTTACGCAAACCCGGTGTGTCGACGACGGCGTTCATGTGCGAAACCGCGCCCCAGGACCGGACCAGCCGGTCGGTCGCCTCGTTCAGAGACTCGACGACGGTGTCCCACGTTGCCGCTGCCGCGCCTGCCGTGATGCGCGCCACGACATCGCGCGCCTCGGTGAGGAGCGTGTCTATGGCAGGCGTTATGTCTTCCGGCCGAATCTGATCGAAGGCGGTCAGGCCGCTGAAGTTGAGCAGCGGGTTGAGGCCGTCCACTTGCTGCGATTGCCTTTTTTGAATGGTCGTAGAGGTCTTGTCCATAAGTCTGTTCAGTGAGTTTCGATCTCGGCGCGGCGCTCGGCCGCTTCTACCGTGTTGGTCAACAGCATTGCGATCGTCATCGGGCCCACGCCGCCGGGTACCGGCGAAATCCACCCGGCGACCGTCTTGACGTTTTCAAAATCGACGTCGCCGGTGAGCTTTCCTTCGGGCGACCGATTGGTGCCGACATCGATCACGATCGAGTCCGGCTTCACCATGTCTTGGGTCACCAGATTGCGCCTGCCTACCGCAGCTACCAGAATGTCGGCCGCGCGCGTATGCGAATCGAGATCGCGCGTTTTGCTGTGCGCAATCGTGACGGTGGCGTTGGCCGCCAGCAGCAGCATCGCCATGGGCTTCCCGACCATGTTCGAACGCCCGAGCACGACCGCGTGACGGCCGGCAACCGTTGCGTTGATCGATTCCAGCATCTTCATCACGCCGTAGGGGGTGCACGAACGAAAATAAGGCGTGCCCATCAGGGTCAAGCCGGCATTGGTCGCGTGCAGGCCATCAACATCTTTCTCGAACGCAATCGATTCCAGGATCCTGGCCGAAGCAAGGTGCTTCGGCAGGGGTGTCTGCACGAGAATGCCGTGCACGTCGGGATCCGCGTTGAGCTGGCCGATGCGCGCCAGTAACGCGACCTCGGCAACGTCGCCCGGCAGACGGTCGATCCAGGAGGCAATGCCGACTTGCTCGCAGGCCAGACCTTTATTGCGAACGTAGACCGCGGATGCGGGATCGTCGCCGACCAGGATGACGGCGAGCCCGGGGCGATGACCGGCCGCGTTCAGCGCTGCAACGCGCGCGACCAGCCCGTTACGTATGTCAGTCGCCAGTGCTTTCCCATCAATGATGCGAGCGGTCACGCCACCATCCAATCTGCGAAACGCGCGAGTTTACGGCGGGCAACTGGCCTGTAAGGGCAGTCACTGACGCAGCGCGCCTCCCGTCAGTACGGTGCGCATCAGATCGGCGACGGTGTTGGCATTCATCTTGTCCATGATGTTGGCGCGATGCGCCTCGACGGTCTTGATCGAAATGCCAAGGTCGTCGGCGATCTGTTTATTCAAGCGGCCGGCCACGATGCGCTCGAGCACCTGTTGCTCGCGCGGAGTGAGCTTGCCCAGCAATGCTTCCCTCAACCTTTGCCGCTCGGTGGCCGAGGCGTGCGCGCGCGCTTCGGCGAGCATCCGCTCGACCAGCGCCTTCAACGCTGCCTGATCGAAAGGCTTTTCGATGAAATCGACGGCACCCTTCTTCATTGTTGACACCGCCATCGGCACGTCGCCGTGACCGGTGATGAAAATGATCGGCAATCGCGACTTTCGAGTGATCAGCTGCTCCTGCAGTTCGAGTCCGCTCATTCCGGGCATGCGAACGTCGAAGATGGCCACGGCGATCGCGGCGGGATCGTGCTTCGCCAGAAACTCTTCAGCGCTGTCGAACCCGATGACGCGGTAGTGGCTCGCCTCCAGCAGCCACTGCACCGAGTCTCGCACGGCATCGTCGTCGTCGACGACGTACACCACCCCCATCGTTTCCGCGACTTGACTCACCGGTCCGTTCACTGGACATCCTCTCTTGTTGCGCTCGATGCGGCCAGCGGGAGCGTGAATACAAAGATTGCACCGCCCTCGGGATTGCGCTCTACCGTCAGGCGCCCATGATGAAACTCGACGATCGAACGACAGATGTTCAGGCCCATTCCCATTCCTTCGGACTTCGTGCTGAAGAACGGTTGGAACAGGTTTGCGAGCTGAGGTTCCGAAACACCCGAACCGCGATCAATCACCGAAAACTCGGCCATGTCGTCCTGCAGCCGGACGACCAGATCGATCCTGCGCACTGTCGCCTGATCCATCGCATCGACGGCATTTTTCAGCAGGTTCAGCAGCAGTTGCTCGATCAATATGGGATCGACATCGAGCGGCGGTAGTCTCGCCTGCACGTCAGTGTGAATCACGATTCCCTTTTTCGCCGCTTCGATATCGGCAAACCCGATCGCGTCCTCGACGATCCGTGCGACTTCGGTCGGCCGCCGCCTGGGCTCCGAGCGCTTCACGAATTCGCGGATACGTCGAATGATGTTGCCCGCGCGCTGCGCCTGCCCGGCCGTCTTTTCCAGCGCCGGCAGCAACTCGTCATTCGACATGCCGCCGTCTTTCATGCGCGTCACCGCGCCCAGGCTGTAGTTGCTGATCGCCGTCAGCGGCTGGTTCAGCTCGTGCGCCAGGGTGGACGCCATCTCGCCCATCGTCATCAGGCGCGCGGTGAGCTCCACTTTTTCCTGCTGCTGCCGCACCATGGTTTCACTTGCCTTGCGCTCGGTGATGTCGGTGGCGATTTGCAGCGTTACATCCCGTCCATCAACCCAGCGCACGTTGCGCGTTCGTACGTCAAACCAGCGTGAGACGTGCGCATCGAAAGCCTCGCCGGCGACCGCCTGTGCGGATAGCGCCGCTCGCAACCGCAGGTGGCCGATCGGCGTCGAGCCGTAAAAGTCCCGATAGCTGCGATTTGCGAACAGCAGTTCGTCGCCGGGATCGTCGGCCACCACCGAAACGGCTGCGTCGAGCGATTCGAGCACCGTCGTGAATCGCTCGTGCGCGGCAGCCAGTTGCTCGCTGATGCGTTTGGGCTCGGTAATGTCGGCCATCGCGGACATCCAGCCGAGTTGCTCGCCGTCGTCGGCCAGCAGCGGCGAGAAGTACATGCGCGCGTCGAACAGCGTGCCGTCGCGGCGGATGACCTTCAGCTCGAATCCGCTGGCCGGTGCTTTGCCGGCCAGCACGATCGCAAGCTTGGATTGATATTCTTCCCACCGCTCGCGCGGCCAGTAAGGAAACGGCGGCGACTTTCCGATCAGCTCCTCGACCGGCCAGCCCGTCATCTGAATGAACGCCTGGTTGACGTGCCGCAGCACGCCGTTGCGATCAATCACGCCCATGCCGGTCGCGAGAGAATCTTCCATCGCCCGGCGAAACGCTGTCTCGGTGCGCAACACCCGCTCGACCTGAGCCTGCTTGACGTCGCGCCGCGCGAGCGCTGCCAGTGTGGCCATCACGACCAGCGTCAAACCGACGACCAGCCACGAAAGCGCGTTGCCGAGCACGGGAGAACGCTCTCTGAACGGCGACGCCTGAATCATGATGCCGTCGGAAAGCAACGGCACGCGGACCGCGTGGCGCGGCTCGTCCGCCGGCACTTCACTGCTGGTCGACGCCGCGAGCACCGTGCCGTCATCGTTCTGCAGCGCAATTCGATAGCGCTGTCCCAGCTCGGGCTTGACGGTCTGCCGCAGCAGTTCCGGCAGTGAAACACGCGCCAGCAGCGCACCGACGTAACGGTCGTCGCTGAAAATGGGCGCAATCAAGTCGGTAAACGGGCTGCCGTGATCGGAGCTCGGCCGCGATTCGTCTTGGTATGGCGGCGAAAAGAAAGTCGCATGCGTCTCGCGCGCTCGTTTGATTACCGAGCGCGTGACTTCCACGCCGATCTCCGACGCCGCAGGTCGTGCCCAATCGGCCAGAGGGCTCGGCGATTGCACCGACCACCGCACACGATTCTGGCCGTCAACGTACGCCAGATGCAACAGCTCGGGCTTCGACATCATCAGCTCGCGCCCAGTGGATGCAAATCGGCCCTCGTTGTATTTCGCGTCGCCGATTTCAAGTCCGATGCTGGTGGTTGCTTCGGTGATCGTTTGTAGCCGAAGCGACAGCGACTGCGCCACCGTATCGACGTCGCGTGTCAGCGCGTCGCGCTTTATCGCGCGGTCCTCGTTGATCAACAGATAGGCCAGCCCCGCGATCGCGATGGCCAGCAACAAGATCGCCAGCAAGTGCGCGTACCGGCTGAGATTGAACCGACCGTCTTTGGCGCGCGCGATTGGATCGAACGCAAGCAGCACGGAGTCGGTCGGAGTTAGGCGCGCACGCATCTTGTGCTCGTTCGTCCCATCACAAGCGGCGAGAGCCGCTTAGGCCAGCCTATTATGAACAGCACAGCGCAACGGGCGCACCAGCTGTTTCGGGAGTCTGTTTTTCACATTATGGAAATGATTGCCGCTATTTGAAACTTTGGTAATGGCTGGTATCGTCGCTCAAAACGATAGGAGACTGCATGTCGGCACTATTTCAGCAAGCGGCCAACGATCCCGACACCCTTGAAACCGCAGAGTGGCTCGACGCACTCGAAACGGTGATCGAACGCGAGGGCCCGGAGCGTGCGCACTTTCTGCTCGAAGCGCTGATCGACAAAGCACGGCGTTCCGGAACTCATCTTCCGTATTCCGCAAACACCGCCTACATCAATACGATTCCGCCGCACCTCGAAGAGCATTCGCCCGGCGACGCCTCGATCGAAGAGCGCATTCGCTCGTACAACCGCTGGAATGCAATGGCGATCGTGGTGCGCGCCAATCGTGGCGAAGGCGAGCTCGGCGGACACATCGCCAGCTACGCGTCGTCGAGCACGTTGATGGAAATCGGGTTCAATCACTTCTGGCGCGCGCCATCAGGCGATTTCGGCGGCGACTTAATTTACTTTCAGGGGCACAGCGCCGCCGGTGTGTACGCCCGCGCGTTTCTCGAAGGTCGTTTCACTGAAGAGCAGCTGGTCAACTTCCGGCGCGACGTCGACGGCAAAGGCGTGACGTCGTACCCGCATCCAAAGCTGATGCCCGAGTTTTGGCAATTCCCGACGGTGTCGATGGGCCTCGGCCCGATCCAGGGCATTTATCAAGCGCGCTTTCTGAAATACCTGCACGCGCGCGGGATCGCCAACACCGAAGGGCGGAAGGTGTGGGTGTTCTGCGGCGACGGGGAGATGGACGAGCCGGAGTCGCTCGGCGCGATTGGGCTGGCGGCGCGTGAAAAACTGGACAACCTGATTTTCGTCGTCAACTGCAATCTGCAACGGCTCGACGGTCCGGTGCGTGGCAACGGCAAGATTATTCAAGAGCTCGAAGGCACTTTTCGCGGCGCCGGCTGGAACGTGATCAAGCTGATCTGGGGTTCCTATTGGGATCCGCTGCTCGCGCGGGACACCGAAGGCCGGTTGCTGCGCGTGATGGAAGACACGGTCGACGGCGAGTATCAGAACTTCAAGGCCAACGACGGCGCGTTCGTACGCAAGAATTTTTTCGGCAAGGACCCGAAGCTGCTCGAAATGGTGTCGCGCATGAGCGACGACGACATCTGGCGGCTCAACCGCGGCGGTCACGATCCGCACAAGATCTACGCAGCGTATGCCGCAGCCAACAAACATGCCGGCCAGCCGACCGTGGTCCTTGCAAAGACCGTCAAGGGTTACGGCATGGGCAAGGTCGGCGAGGGAAAGAACCCGACGCATCAATTGAAGAAGCTCGACGACGCCGCCATTCGCGAGTTTCGCGATCGATTCGCCATCCCGGTGCCTGACGACAGACTTGAGCAGGTTCCGTTCTTCAAGCCCGCGGCGGATTCAGCCGAAATGAAGTACCTGCTCGAGCGGCGCCGTGCTCTCGGCGGATTCGTGCCGCAGCGCCGTCGCACCGCCGACGAAAAAATAGCGGCGCCCGGACTCGACACGTTCCAGGCGGTGCTCGATCCGACCTCCGAAGGCCGCGAGATCTCGACGACGCAGGCGTTTGTGCGCTGTCTGACGCAGCTGGTGCGCGACAAAAACATCGGTCCGCGCGTGGTGCCTATCATTCCCGACGAAGCACGCACCTTCGGCATGGAAGGCATGTTTCGCCAGCTCGGTATCTACTCGTCGCAGGGGCAGCTGTACGAGCCGGTCGACAAAGACCAGGTGATGTACTACCGCGAGGACAAGAAAGGCCAGAATCTCGAGGAAGGCATCAACGAGGCGGGCGCAATGAGCTCGTGGATTGCTGGCGCGACTTCGTACTCGACCAACAACCGCATCATGGTGCCGTTCTACATCTTCTATTCGATGTTCGGCTTCCAGCGCATCGGCGACCTGGCGTGGGCTGCCGGCGACATGCAGGCACGCGGATTCCTGCTCGGCGCAACGGCAGGACGCACGACGTTGAACGGGGAGGGATTGCAGCACCAGGACGGCCATTCGC
The DNA here is from genome assembly GCA_013813185.1 of Burkholderiaceae bacterium. Taxonomy (GTDB): domain Bacteria; phylum Pseudomonadota; class Gammaproteobacteria; order Burkholderiales; family Burkholderiaceae_F; genus JACCZX01. Next base: position 87 of record JACCSD010000096.1, on the reverse strand, counting down.
ACTTGATGAGCTCGACGATCCCCAATTGCGTCAGCTACGACCCGACGTTTGCGCACGAAGTGGCGGTCATCATTCAGCAAGGCTTGA
>JACCSD010000075.1 GCA_013813185.1 Burkholderiaceae bacterium | reverse complement strand
GTTCTGTTCAACGATACGATCGAATACAACATTGCCTACGGGCGGCCGGGCGCGGCACGTGCGGAGGTGGTGGCAGCGGCGCGCGCCGCGCACATCCACGATTTCGTCGAGTCGTTGCCCGACGGTTACGAAACGCGCGTGGGTGAGCGCGGACTGAAGCTGTCGGGTGGCGAGAAGCAACGCGTTGCGATCGCGCGCACGCTGCTGAAGGACCCGGCGATCCTCGTGTTCGATGAAGCGACGTCGGCGCTCGACTCCCGCACGGAGCGTGTTATCCAGCAGGAGCTTGAAAGCATCTCGGAGTCCCGCACGACGCTGGTGATCGCGCACCGGCTCTCGACCGTCGTGCACGCCGATCAGATTCTGGTGATGGATCATGGCCGCATCGTCGAGCGCGGAACGCACGGAGAGTTGCTGGCGCGCGGTGGCGCTTATGCCTCGATGTGGGAAATCCAGAGCCGCGAGCGCGCAAAAGCCGAGGCCGCGAGTCCTGTGGCAGCCGCAGCGTAAGCCGCGACCCGCCGCGCGCAACGTTTCCTTTCCGGCCGAAGATCTCACAGATTACGACCGTCGCGACAGTGCTGCGGAAGTGCAGGTCCGAAGCGGCGCGAATTTGCTACGCCAGCTTCGCACCGACCGCGTAGACTCAAAATCGTTTTGCTGAACGTGCGATCGCACCAAGTCCGCATGAGCTTCGTAAATCTATGAAAAATGGTTTCAACAGCCGATCCCGCCCGGCAATCTCCGCATGGATCTGCCGATGACGTTCGCATTGCGCGACCAGCTGCGCTGGCCGACCGACCGTCTTGGCGATGAAATGAGCAAGTGATGAAGATCCGTAGCTCGTAGTCGGTAAGCTGCTCCCTTGAGCCCGATCGTTTGATCGGCGGTCCCGCTAATGTCCGACATAGAAACTACGGGCTTCTGGGCCACGCTGCTGATCGTCAGCGACTGGGCGATCCGGCTGGTAATGCTGCCGATCGTACCGACGCGCCGCTCGCCCGAGGCGGCCAAGGGCTGGCTGCTTTTCATCTTCTTTCTGCCGTGGGTCGGGTTGCTGCTGTATCTGCTGATCGGGCGTCCCCGACTGCCGCGCTGGCGCCTCGAGCGGCGCCGGCAGTACATCGATCTGATCGAGCCTGTGCGCCAACGCATTGGAGGACTGCCGCAGATTGCCGCGCCGGCGGTTGATCGGCAGTATCAACCGAGCGTGCGCCTGGCGACCGACCTGGGCATGCTCGACAACCTGGGCGGCAACTCGGTCGAGCTTCTGACCGACTACAAACGCACGATAGATCGTATCGCTGCCGATATCGATGCAGCCCAGCACCATGTGCACCTGTGTTTCTACATCTTCGGCGACGACGCCCGCAGCGCAATCGTCATCGATGCGCTCGGCCGCGCGGTGGCGCGCGGTGTTATCTGCCGCGTGCTGGTGGATGCCTTCGGTTCGCGCCCCTCGCGTCGAACTCTGCTGCCCAAACTGCAAGCACTGGGCGTGGCGGCGCGCGTTGCACTACCGGTCAGGATGGGGCGCAAGACGGCGCGCTTTGATCTGCGCAACCATCGCAAGATAGTCGTCATCGACGGCGCCGTTGGATACACCGGATCGCAGAACATGGTGAGCGCCGATTTCAAGCCGGGGCTTACCTACAGCGAGTTGATGGTTCGCATCCAGGGACCGTCGGCTCTGCAGCTGCAGGCGGTTTTCGGCTCCGATTGGTTTGTCGAAAGCGGCGAGTTCATCGGCGAGTCGGCATTTCCGCTACCGATCATCGCCGGCAAGACGCCGGCGCAAGTCCTTCCCAACGGGCCCTCGTCTTCGACTCAGCGCGCGCTTCGCATGGTGGTCAACCTGATCTATTCGGCCACCCGGCGAGTAGTCGTGACAACGCCGTACTTCATACCGAGCCAGTCATTGCAGGATGCGCTGGAAACCGCGGTCCATCGCGGCGCCGAGGTGCATCTGATCGTTGACGACCATATCGATCAGTTCTTTGTCGGCAACGCACAGCGTTCGTACTATGAATCTCTGCTGCTGGCCGGCGTAAGAATTCATGCATACACCGAGGCGTTCTTGCACACGAAGGCGGTGTCGATCGATGGGCAAATGGCGTGGATCGGCTCGTGCAACCTCGATATGCGCTCGTTCGAGCTGAACGAAGAGGTCGTTGCACTGTTTTTCGATCAGGATATCGCCGCGCAGCTGGTGGCGATTGAGGAAGACTACATGCGCGGCTCACACCAGATCACGCTCGATCAGTGGCTCAAGCGGCCGTTCGTGCAGGAATTGACGCAGAATTTGACGCGGCTCGTCAGTCCCCTTTTGTAGCCATTGCACTGAAACGGGCCGCTTGCGCGGCCCGTCCGCTTCATGGCAAAGGGCAACTAGGCCCCTTGATGAATGTTGTCGGCCGACATCACATCGTTTCCCGCGTACAAAAACGACTCGTCGGACGTTGTGGCACAGCCGGATAACGCAGCGGTGGCCAGCAACACGGCGGCGATCACCGCCCGTGACATTCCACTGATTGAGTTGCGATTCATGGTTGACTCCTCTTTCGCTTCGGTTTATCGCAGCAACCACTTGTTGCGGCGTGATTGAACAGTAGAGAGCCGCTGCGCTTAGCGCGTCCGCCTAAACGACAGAAGCGATGCTGAATATTCGACGTGGACGCTGCATCGCGAAGCCCATCACGACATCGAAGATAATCGACTTTTAAGCCTCCGCCAGCGTTTGTCCATGTCCGTAGCGGCCTCGTCGCCCGACACTCGTTCCCGCTTCATCATCCTGCCGTACGCGAGCACGATATTCCTGTCTGCGTTCCTGCTGTTCCTCGTGCAGCCGATTATCGCGAAGCAGATCCTGCCGTGGTTTGGCGGATCTTCTGCCGTCTGGACGACCGCGCTCGTGTTTTTTCAATCGACTTTGCTTGCGGGGTATGCATACGCAGACTGGACGACGCGCCTCGGCGTGCGGCGCCAGACGCTGTTGCACATCGGCTTGCTCGTGCTGTCGCTGGCAATGCTGCCGATCCTTGCATCGGCTGATTGGAAGCCGCGCGGCGACGAAGATCCCATCGTTCGCATCCTGCTGTTGCTGACGTTCACGATCGGACTGCCATATTTTTTGCTGTCGACTACGACTCCGCTGCTGCAGTCCTGGTACTGGCGACGGTTCAGGGCCGTCGTGCCCTATCGATTGTTTGCACTGTCCAATTTCGCCTCGTTGCTGGCGTTGCTTGGTTTTCCGGTGCTGCTGGAGCCGTGGTTTGGGCTGGTCGAGCTTGGATGGTCGTGGTCGGTTGCCTACGCGGCATTCGCATTGCTGTGCGCGGGGACCGCGTGGGCTTCGCTGCAGGGTGCGCGCGAGTCCGACCACGGTCAGAGGCAGCATTCGGCTGCCGTTGCGGCAACGGCGCCCAGTGGGCTGACGCAACTCACGTGGCTGGCATTGGCGGCGATGGCATCCGTCATGTTGCTGGCTGTTACCAACCACGTCACGCAGAACATCGCCAGCGTGCCGTTCCTGTGGGTGCTTCCGCTATCGATTTATCTGGCGAGCTTCATCCTGACGTTCGACCACCCGCGCTGGTATCAGCGCGCGTTATTCATCGCCGCGCTTTCGGTGCTGGCACCCGTCATGGCGTGGCTGATTCCTTCACTCGAGCTGGTGTCTGCCGCGTCGGTTTTTTTTGGGGGGCTGTTTGTCGCGTGCATGTTTTGCCACGGCGAGCTGGCCTTGATGAAGCCTGATCCGCGCTGGCTGACGCGGTTTTATCTGATGCTTTCGCTTGGCGGCGCGCTGGGCGCAGTGCTGATAGCGATCGTCGCACCGCTGGTGTTGCCGGGGTATTTCGAAGTCAATATTGCGCTGATCTTGCTTGCGTTGACGCTGTCGTTGCGTCTACGGGGCGCATGGCGGCTGGTCGGGTTCGCCGTGTTTACTGCGACCGCTTTTTTCTCGGTACGCGGAGCTCAGGACTACGCACGCGACGTGCGCGTCATGGAACGCGACTTTTACGGCGTGGTTCGCACGCGCGACCGGGCGGATCCGGTGCCGTATCGCTCAATGTTTCACGGCGGTATCGTGCATGGCGGCCAACTGTTGGGCGACCAATTTCGCAATCAGCCGAGCGACTACTTTGGGCCCTCATCGGGCTACGGCCGCTTGTTCGAAGCGCTGAACACGGCGCCGCCGCAGCCGCGGCGCGTCGGAATCGTCGGGCTGGGTGCCGGAGTGCTTGCATCGTACGGGCGGACGGGTGACGAGTTCACTTTCTATGAGATCAGCCCGCGCGTGGTCGATATCGCGAACGACGAGTTCACTTTCCTGCGCGACAGCCAGGCGAAGATTCAAGTGGTGCTGGGCGACGGGCGCCTGAGCCTTGAGCGGGCAGCGCCGCAGCGTTTTGACGTCTTGGGCATCGATGCTTTTGCGGGCGATTCGATTCCGATGCATTTAGTGACCCGCGAAGCGATGGCACTTTATGTGCGGCATCTGGCGCCGGGCGGCGTCATCGTCTTTCAGGCGACCAACCGCTACATTGATTTGATGCCGATCGTTAAGCGCCTGGCGAACGAGTTTGATATGCAGGCCGTTCTGGTCTCGGACGTGCCGACGTTTAAAACGGGACCGGAGTATTGGCTATCGCCGACCGATCAAATCCTCGTAACGCGTGACAAGGCGCTGCTGCAAGCCGACAGTTTGCGTTACGTCGCCACTCCTATTGAAGATCGCGCCGATCTGCCGACGTTCACCGACGCCCATCACAATATGTTTCGAGTGCTCAAGTGAGCGAAGCCGGACGTTTTCGCGCGGGCTTCGCTTCTCGCGATCGAGGCGGACGCCGTAGTCGGCGCCGCTCAACGCTCGATGCGCCTCGCTTGACGTGAATCCTCTTGATTTAATGCGCGCAAGTTTCGACGCTGCGGTGGCGGCCGCTGATCCTCTGCGTGTTGTCGCGGCGCATTTGCCGCAGCCGCCCACTGGTCGCGTGATCGTTGTCGGCGCGGGCAAAGCAGCCGCCAGTATGGCGCTTGCCGTCGAGCGTGCCTGGCCCGACGTTGCGCTCGAAGGATTGGTCATCACGCGCTATGCGCACGGTGCGCCAACCCAGCGCATTCGCGTCGTCGAAGCGGGGCACCCGGTGCCCGACGAAGCCGGCGAAGTCGCGGCGCGCGACATTATGCGAATCGTTTCACAGCTGCAACGCGACGAGCTGTTGTTGGTGTTGCTCTCGGGCGGAGGCTCGAGCCTGTTGAGCCTGCCTGTGACCGACGTACCGATGTCGGCGCTCAAAGCGATGACAGCCGCGCTGCTTGCCAGTGGTGCGCCGATTGGCGAGATGAACGTCGTGCGCAAACACTTGTCGCAGATCCAGGGTGGCCGTTTGGCCGCAGCCGCTGCTGCGCGTGGCGCGCACGTTCTCGCTCTGATCATTTCGGACGTGACCGGCGACGCACCGACCGACATCGCGTCCGGCCCCTGTGCGCCCGATCCGAGCACCTACGCTGAAGCGCTCGGCGTATTTTCGCGCTGGGAAGTTGCAGCACCCGATGACGTATCCGCTTGGTTGCGGCGCGGCGCTAGCGGTGACGCCAACGAAACACCAAAACCGGGCGATCCGCTGTTCGAGCGAGTGGAAAACCGCGTGATTGCAACAGCGCATCGCTCGCTGGAGGCAGCGGCGGAGGTCTTCCGCGCTGCTGGCATTACCCCGGTCTTGTTGGGTGATACCGTCACGGGTGAGGCGCGTGAAGTTGCCAGGGTCTACGCCGCAGTAGTGCGCGAAATTCGAGCTTACAACCAACCGTTCACGCGGCCTGTTGCGCTGATCTCGGGCGGCGAATGCACAGTGACGCTGTCGGAGCGGAAAAATGGCCGAGGAGGGCGCTGCACGGAGTTTTTGTTGTCGCTGGCATCGGAGCTCGGTCGAGTGCCGGATGTTTACGCACTGGCGTGCGACACAGACGGGATCGACGGAAGCGAGGACAACGCAGGCGCTTGGCTAGCGTCGAATTTGGTCGAGGAAGCCGCCGCGTCTGCACGTGCCGCGCTGGATCGCCACGACTCCTACGGGTTTTTCAGCGCTATCGGACACCTAATCGTTACCGGTCCTACGCGCACCAACGTGAATGATTATCGGGTAATCCTGATCCCGTAGCGGGAGGAAGCGTATACCGCTTGCGCTACATTTCGCGGGCTAAGTAGGTCCTCGCTCCACGGGCGCCGTTGTGTGCGGTTCGCCCGGCCAAGATACAGTAGGGAAATCTAGATGTCCCGTTCAGGTAAGTACTGCGCTGCACTTCTGTTGTGCTCAGTTGGCGCTTTGGCACAGGCACAGACGGGATCGACGCCGACTGCGCCGAAACCGTTGAGTGTGGAGGACTTTCTACGGCCGCCGGCGTATGCAAGTCCAACGCTGTCGCGCGATGGCAAGTCCTTCGCCGTGACCATCCCGGTTAACGGCCGCATGAACCTCGCCGTCGTCGACTTGGAAACCCGCAAGGGAACCGCTCTAACCAACTTCAGTGATTTCGATGTACTCGACGTCACCTGGGTCGGAAATGACTACATCCTTTACTCGCTTGGAAAGTTAAATTCGCCGTCGGGCCCAGGGCAGTTTGATGGGGGCGGCCTCTTTATGGTTTCAAAGGACGGCAAGGACGGTCGCAAGCTTTCACCTACGGTCAAGGAATCTCGCGGGTTCAATCAATTGCATCGTGGATATGAGGTTCATCGAACACTTCCGAACTCGAATGACGAAATCATCGCGCAGGGCAATATGCGCAGTGCTGATTCAAACGACCTTTATCGGCTGAACGTCAGGACAAGTCGTGCAACGTTGCTGACACCGGATCGGCCCGAGTACTCGTTGAATTGGCTGCTCGACCGAAATTTTGTGCCGCGTGTCGTCACTTCATGGGTTCGCGACACACAAACTTTCATCGTCTGGTATCGGCCTGATGACAAATCTTCTTGGCAAGAATTGACTCGTTACGACCGCGCAAAGGGGCCGACCTTCATCCCTCTGACGTTCGAGGCCGACAACAAAACGATGCAGGTCGCGTACAACGCCGGCCGCGACACGATGGCGATTTACCGATACGACCCGAGTGCGAAGAAGGTGGGCGAACTGGTCGCCGAGCATCCGCGCTTCGATATTGGTGCCGACGCATCGGGCGATCGAGTACCGGGCGTTATCCGCGATTGGAAGTCCGACAACATTGTTGGCTATGCGGTACGTGCAGACAAGCCTGAGGTGGTGTGGACGGACGAAGCTTATTCAAGGTTGCAGCGCATGATCGACGGCGCGCTACCCGGGACGATAAACGGATTTACGCGAACGCCGGATGGCAAGCGCTTGGTGGTCACGTCGTTTTCGGACACTGTGCCAACCAAGTGGTTTATGTTGGATGAAGAAAAGAAGACGATGGAGGAATTGTTTGACGCGCGCCCTTGGATCAAGCCAGGTCAATTGGTTGAACAGCGTGCCTTTCGACTGAAGACACGCGACGGACTTGAAATTCCGGGGTACTACTTCCTGCCGAAGGAACACAAACCCGGTGATCGTCTTCCGACTGTTCTACACATACATGGCGGTCCCGCGGTTCGGGCGGATCGATTCGGAGGTGGCTACGGAGTGCTGGAAGCCCAATTGCTCGCTGCGCGCGGTTACGCAGTTGTACTCCCAAACTTCCGCGCTACGCCGGGGTTTGGCGGCAAGATCTACTACTCTGGTTTTGGCACGATGGGTCGTCAAATGATCGACGATCACGAAGACGCTGCGAAGTGGGCCGTCGAACAAGGCTTTGCGGATGCCGATCGGATCTGCATTTCGGGGGGCAGCTACGGCGGATATGCGACATTGATGGCACTCGCGCGCTTTCCAAAGACATTTCGCTGCGGGATCTCCGGGCTGATGGTGAGCGACTGGAAGATGATCGTGACGTCACCTGCCGGAGATATCGCGTATAGCAAAACGGCCGTGGCGCATTTCAATGAGTTAGTCGGAGCGAAAGATCCGTCGGGATACCCGAGCGATGTATCGCCGATCAATCTGGCCGACCGGATAAAGCAGCCGGTGTTGGTTTACGCAGGCGCCGATGATATTCGGACGCCGCTGGAGCAGACAAACGCAATGGTCCGCGCGCTCGAACGGACCGGAAATCCGCCGAAGAAGGTCATCATCAAGGCCGGCGAAGGGCACGGCTTTGGCAAGCTGGAAAACAATGTCGAGTTGTACAACGAGATCATCGACTTTCTCGACACGCACATCGGCTCGAAGAGCAAGCGTTAACCGTCCGTATCAAGCTCAAGGGCCCGCACTCCGCTGGCCCTCCACTACTTGCGCCAGGGCGGATTCGTATCCCCAAGCTGCCATCGTTCTGCCGCGCTGCAAGCGCGATCGTCGCCCATCGCTCTCAGCGCGGCCCACGCGATCGAACGGCGATCGACCCCGAAATATTCGCGCAGCGCCGCGCGCGTATCTGAACGGCCGAATCCGTCCGTGCCGAGCGTGACGTAGCGGTCTTTCACCCAGGCGCGGATCAGATCCGGAACGGCCGCGACATAGTCGCTGGCCGCGATGACCGCCGTTCCGTTCACGGGAAGTTGCTGTTCGATCCAAGAGGACTGTGGCGCGGCGGTCGGGTGAGGGGTGCGGCCGCACTCGCTCGCGGCACGCCGCAGTTCCGTGAAGCTGGTCACAGAGTAAACATCGGCTGCAACGCCGAACTCGTTCTGTAGCAGATCGGCAGCGGCCAGCGCTTCGCGCAGAAGCGTGCCCGCGCCGAGTAAACGCACTTTCGCGTCGAGAGCCGCCCTGATGCGGTACATGCCGCGTAGAACGCCTTCTCGCGCACCTTCCGGAATTGAGGGTTGCGCGTAGTTCTCATTCATTACAGTGACGTAGTAAAACAAGTCCTGCTGTTCGGCCAGCATGCGCCGCATTCCGTCCTCGACGATCAAGGCCAGCTCATACGCGTAGCACGGGTCGTAGGCGCGGCAGTTCGGAATCGTGCTCGCGATCAAGTGGCTTGTTCCGTCCTGGTGCTGCAACCCTTCGCCGGAGAGCGTTGTGCGGCCAGCGGTCGCGCCGAGCAGAAAACCGCGCGTGCGCGAATCGGCCGCCGCCCACAGCAGATCGCCGACTCGCTGAAAACCGAACATCGAATAGAAGATGTAAAACGGTAGCATCGTGAAGCCGTTGGTCGAATAGCTGGTGCCTGCGGCGGCCCACGACGCGATCGCGCCTGCTTCGTTGATACCTTCCTCGAGGATTTGGCCGCTCTTGGCTTCCTTGTAGTAGCTGATCTGCGCACTGTCCTCAGGTTCGTACAGCTGCCCGACCGGCGAGTAGATGCCGACCGTGCGAAACAGGTCGGCCATTCCGAACGTGCGTGCTTCGTCGGCAATGATCGGCACGATGCGCGCCCCTAACTCACGATCCTTCAGCAGGGCCGAAAGCATGCGCACGAATGCCATCGTGGTCGACATTTCCTTGCCGTTCGCTTCGAGCGCGAAACGCCCGAATGCCGCTGCGTCGGGCGTCGCGAGCGGCGGACATGACGCATCGCGCGCGGGCAGATATCCGCCGAGCTTGTGCCTCCGTGCGTGCAGGTACTTCATCTCCGGACTGTCGAGTGGCGGCCGGATGAATTCGACCTGCTCGGCCTGCTCGTCGCTCAGTGGAAGCGCGAAGCGATCGCGAAACTCGAGCAGTGCGTGCGTGTCGAGCTTCTTCTGTTGATGTCCGGTCATGCGGCCCTGTCCTGCCGTGCCCATGCCGTAGCCCTTCTTGGTCTTCGCCAGGATCACGGTCGGCTGGCCGCGATGATTCGATGCCGCGTGATAAGCGGCATAGATTTTTATCGGATCGTGACCACCACGCCGCAGCCGGTCGATGTCCTCGTCGGACAGATGCGACGTCAGCTGCGCGAGCTCCGGATATTTGTTGAAAAAGTGTTCGCGGTTAAAGCGGCCGTCAGTCGCCGACAGCGTCTGAAACTCACCATCGACCGTCTCATGAAACGCGCGCAGCAACAGCATCTGCGTATCGCGCGCGAACAGCGGGTCCCAGTCGGATCCCCACAAAAGCTTGATCACGTTCCAACCGGCGCCGGCAAAAAGCCCCTCGAGCTCCTGAATGATCGAACCGTTGCCTCGCACCGGGCCATCGAGTCGCTGCAAGTTGCAATTGACGACGAAGATCAGGTTGTCGAGCCCTTCGCGCGCGGCAATCGAAAGTCCCGCCAGCGATTCGGGTTCGTCCATTTCGCCATCACCAACGAACGCCCATACCTTGCGTTCGCTCGTATCGAGCAGCGCGCGGTTCTGCAGATAACGCAGGAAGCGCGCGTTATAGATCGCGAACAACGGGCCGATTCCCATCGAGCCCGTCGGGAACTGCCAGAAGGTCGGCATCAACCATGGGTGCGGATACGAGCTCAGACCTGTTCCGCCGGTCTCGCGACGATAGTGGTCGAGCTGTTCTGCGCTCAATCGCCCTTCCAAAAAAGCGCGCGCATATACGCCGGGAGAAGAATGCGGTTGGAAGTAGACAAGGTCACCGCGCGACTCGTTCGAGCTCGCGCGAAAGAAGTGGTTAAAGCCCACTTCGAACAAGTCGGCGGCCGATGAATAGCTCGCAATATGACCGCCGAGCTCGGAACTCACCGCGTTGGCGCGCACGACCATCGCCAGCGCGTTCCACCGCACCAGCGCGCTCAAACGCGACTCGATCTCGAGGTTGCCCGGAAACGGCGGTTGATCCGCGAGCGAGATCGTATTCAGATATGGCGTGTTCAATACCTGCGGCAGCGGTACGCGCCGCGTTCGCGCATGCTGCAGCAGCTGTTTCAGCACAAACGTGGCGCGCTCGGGGCCAATGGTGTCGATCAAAGTGTCGAGCGCGTCCAGCCATTCGCGCGTTTCCAGCGGATCGGCATCGTCCTCGCGCAGGCGCCAGGCGGCGTTCGGAATCAGCTTCGCCAGGTCGTCGAAATTCATGCGGCGATTATCCACCCGGCGACGCGCAGCGGACTGAGATAATCGCTCGATGATTGCTGACTCCTTGACCATCGCACGACCCGACGACTGGCATTTGCATCTGCGTGACGGGGCGGCGATGGCCTCCGTGCTGCCGCACTCGGCACGCCAGTTCGCGCGCGCCATCGTGATGCCAAATTTGAAGCCACCGGTTACGACGACCGCGCAGGCGGCCGAGTATCAGCGCCGCATTAGTGCGGCACTGCCGGCGGGCTCGGCTTTCGAACCGTTGATGACTCTCTACCTGACGGATGCGACGCCGCCGGATGAGATCGATCGCGCGCGCGAGAGCGGGCTCGTGCACGCAGTGAAGCTCTATCCCGCGGGCGCCACGACCAACTCGCAGTCCGGCGTCACCGACCTGCGCAATTGCGCTCGCGTGCTGGAGGCAATGCAGCGCCAGGGGATGCCATTGCTGATTCACGGGGAAGTGACGCGCCGGGATGTCGACGTGTTCGATCGGGAGCGGCTTTTCATCGACGAAGTGCTGCATCCGCTGCGGCGTGACTTCCCGGGGCTCAAGATCGTCTTCGAGCACATCACGACGAAGGAGGCGGTGGATTTTGTGTTGCAAGAGCATGACGCGCTCGGTGCCACGATCACGGCGCACCACCTGCTGTTCAACCGCAATTCCATTTTCTCGCGCGGTGACGGCCAGCCGGGTTTGAATCCGCATTACTACTGTTTGCCGGTGCTGAAGCGCGAAACCCATCGGCAAGCGCTGTTGGCGGCAGCTGCGGGTGGCAACCCGCGATTTTTTCTTGGTACCGATTCTGCTCCGCATGCCAAGGGCGACAAGGAGGCGGCGTGTGGCTGTGCGGGTTGCTACACCGCGGCGTCGGCGCTCGAGATGTACGTCGAAGCCTTCGACGAAGCGGGTGCGCTCGATCGCTTCGAAGCGTTCGCGTCTTTCAACGGGCCGGACTTTTACGGGCTGCCGCGGAATGCGGAGACGATTACGTTGAAGAGATCCGAATGGACTCTGCCGGCCGAGTTTCCGTTTGCCGATAAAACGGTGGTTCCGTTGAGAGCCGGTGAAACGCTGCGGTGGAAGTTGCAGAGCTAGCGAGCATCGACTGGTCTGCGCCGTGGCTTGCGCCCATCGCTGGTCAAGGCCGGAGCGTTGCTGCCGCTGGCGATTGGCGGAGGTCGTTGAACCTGGTGGCCGAAGCTGCACACCTGCGCAACGCGAACGGTCGGCGCATCACCTTCTGCGAGGCCGAAGCTGCAAGTGATGAGCCTTACGAAACCGGTATCGCTCGCACCGGTTGCGTGCCAACGCGCGCCAATTTGCACGATCTCTTCAATGCGCTGATCTTCCTGCGGTTTCCAAGAGCCAAGGCACAGTTGAATCGGCTGCAGTCAACGGCGATAGCGCGTGACGGTGTCTGCGCGGTACGAGGCCCGGTGCGCGACGCCGCGACGTTGATCGATGAAAATGCGGTGCTCGTGGTTACCGAACGCTCGGACGTCATCGACCTGCTACGCGGCCACGATTGGCCGGCGCTGTTTCAAAGCCGGCGCGCCGCCTGGGCAGGCGGTGTCAACGTGCTGGCATTCGGGCATGCGTTATTGGAAAAGCTGCAGCGTCCCTACAAAGGCATCACTGCGCATGCGTTGCATATCGCGCTTGCGGCGGGTTCATCATTGGATGAAATCGATCGACACATGGCCGCGGGTCTCGATGAACGTCTGACGCCGCGCGATCTGATGCCCTTGCCGGTGCTCGGCATCCCCGGATGGTGGGCTCAGAATGAGAACCCGGATTTCTACTCAGACCCGCGGGTGTTCCGTCCGGCTAAGATGCGGCCCGATCGCAAAGCGGAGACGGATTCATGAAACGTGGCGAGCTCGAAAAGCGCCAGGGAAGCAAGCTCACCAATCAAATGCGCGCTGCCGGCAATGCGTACGGCCGGGCGATTGCGCCTGAACTCGATCGGCGCGAGCAGCGTGACCGCGATCGCGCGCTCGGACTCGTGCCGTTTGCAGTCAAGCTGCCGCAAGACCTGGTAAAGGCGCTGCAGGAGCAGGCGGTGAAGAAAAGCGTCGGCTTGAATGAGCTGACCGCGGAACTGTTGAAAAAAAGCCTCGCGAAGTAACTGCTGTATCGCGGATACGCGATCAACGCTGCAGTCTCGCCGTTGCGCGGATGGCCGATAGCGTTGCGTTCGGCGTGATGATTTCGGGATCCATCGTCAGTTCGATCAGTGCGGGCAGGCGCTGCTCTCGAATGAATGCCAGCGCCTGCGACAGGACGATCCCAAACTGATCGGTAGTCGCTGCAGTAGCGCCGAACGCGCCGTACGCCTGCGCCAGTTTCGCGAAGTCCGGGTTGACGAGCGCGGTGCCATGCTCGCGCCCCGGAAACTCGCGTTCCTGATGCATTCGAATCGTGCCGTACATCTGGTTGTTGAATACGAGCACCAGCACCCCGACGCCGTACTGCACGGCGGTGGCTAACTCCTGCCCGGTCATCAAGAAGTCTCCGTCGCCGGCCAACGCAATCACGGTGCGCTCGGGCGCCGCAATCTTGGCCGCGATCGCGGCCGGCACACCGTAGCCCATCGCGCCTGCGGTGGGCGCAATTTGGGTGCGCAACCCTGAATAGCGCCAGAACCGGTGCGCCCAGGTTGCGAAATTGCCGGCGCCATTGGCGATGATCGCGTCCGGTGGGATTGCGCGCGACAAAATCTGCATCGCTTCCCACAGGTCGAGCGGCGGATCGCCATGCGCATAAACCGCCGGCCGTTGCTGCCACGCCTCCAGCTCCTCGCGCGCAGAAGTGACTGTCTCGCGCCACGGCGGCTCTTCGATCGGAACCATCATCGCCAGGCGCGATGCGAATTGCGGCAAACCGGAGTTGATCATCAACTGCGCTTGAAACACACGGCCAAGTTCTTCGACGCCGGGATGAACGTGGATCAGCGCTTGCGCCGGCACCGGCACGTCGAGCAACGTATAGCCTGAAGTGGTCATCTCGCCCAGGCGCGGCCCGATCGCGAGAATCAGATCGGCATCCTTGATGCGCTGTGCAAGTTTGGGATTGATGCCGACACCGACGTCGCCGATGTAATTCGGATGACGGTTATCGAATAGATCCTGAAAACGAAACGCGCACGCGACTGGAAGGTAGTTCGCCTCGGCGAAGCGCTTGAAGTTGTCGCACGCGGCAGGCGTCCAGCCGAAGCCGCCAAGAATCACCAGCGGCCGCTGCGCGCGACCGAGGAGGCGGCGCAGCGCCGCGATCTGCATGTCGCTCGGAGCGCCCAGTACCGGCTGATGGCAAAGCGCGTCGCCCACCTCGGCCTTTACCGACTGCATGTCTTCGGGCAGCGCCAGCACGACCGGCCCGGCGCGGCCGCTGGTCGCTACCTGAAACGCGCGTGCCACGAACTCCGGCACGCGATCGGCGCGATCGATCTGCGCGACCCATTTGGTCATCTGGCCGAACATGCGGCGGTAATCGATTTCCTGAAACGCTTCGCGTTCGACGAAATCGTTGCCGACCTGGCCGATGAACAAAATCAGCGGCGACGAGTCCTGATGTGCGACGTGAACGCCGATCGCGGCGTTGGTCGCGCCGGGTCCGCGAGTCACGAATGCCACGCCGGGCTGCCCCGTCAACTTGGCGTACGCCTCGGCCATGAAGGTGGCGCCGGACTCGTGCCGATTGACGATGAGTTTGACCATGTCGCGCGAGTCGTACAGCGCGTCAAGCACCGCCAGGAAACTTTCGCCGGGAACGGTAAAGGCGTGATTGACACCCTGGATCAGTAACTGATCGACGAGCAGGCGGGCGCCAGTACGGGGAGAGTTGGGACGGGGAGAGTCGGGGCGGGAAGACATGGGGCGGGAGTGTAAGGTTAGGTTTGATGGAGCAGAATGCAGGAGGGCGGCAATGAGCGCACCGATTCCCGCGCGCACCGTAAATTTCGACGAGGTCGGGAAACTGGTCGATCAACTCGAGCGCGACGTTGCAAAGGCGCGAGCGGGCGGGGCCAGCGTCGATACCTTGCGCGCCGAGGTCGAGCAGCTGCGCCTGGCATTGAGCGCTGCCGAGCCGTCGCACGACGAAGTGCACGTGGGCCTGCACGGTGTGCGCGACAAAATCGATGAGTTGGGCGGCGAATTGAAAAGCGGCGCGCTGACCGGATCCGACTACCTTGCGCGCATCGGTCGTTTGCTTGGATTGGGTTAGCGCTCGATGAAGTACGTCAGCCTCGGCCAGAGCGGCCTCAAGGTTTCGCGCATCGCACTCGGAATGATGACGTTCGGCACGCCTGAATGGCGGCCGTGGGTGATCGGCGAAGATGCGGCACGGCCGATCGTGCAACGCGCAGTCGAACTCGGCATCAACGTGTTCGACACAGCAGACATGTATTCGGCCGGAGCGTCCGAGCAGATCACCGGCAAGCTGCTGCGCGAGCTGGCGCGGCGCGATGAGATCGTGATCGCGACCAAGCTTTACTTTCCGGTCGATCTCGAGTTCAAAGGCGGCAACGCGGCCGCGCCGAAGCCGCCCGAGCGGCCGAACATGAGCGGGCTGTCGCGCAAGCGCATCTTCGCGGCGGTCGATGCGAGTCTGCAGCGGCTCGGCATCGATACGATCGATCTTTGTCAGATCCATCGCTTCGACTCCGCCACTCCGATCGAAGAAACGATGGAAGCACTGCACGCTGTCGTACGCGCGGGCAAAGTCCGCTACCTGGGTGCATCGAGCATGTGGGCTTGGCAGTTCGCCAAGATGCAAGATGTCGCGCAGCGCCACGGCTGGACGCGGTTCATCTCGATGCAGAACCACTACAACCTCGCGTACCGCGAGGAAGAGCGCGAGATGATTCCTCTTTGCCGCGATCAAGGGGTCGGTCTGCTGCCGTGGAGCCCGCCGGCGCGCGGTTTTCTGGCAGGCAACCGTGCGCGCTCCGCCGGCGATGAGAAGGCGGGCGGCGCGACCTCGCGTGCACAGACCGACGACATCGCGCAGAAGTACTACTACCAGGCGGCCGATCACGCAGTGGCCGCAGGCTGGGCAAGCCCGCAGAACAGAAAGGCGTGCCGAACCCGACACTGGCCTATGCGTGGTTGCTGCACCAACCCGGTGTCGGTGCGCCGATCGTCGGCGCAAGCAAGCCGTGGCAGATCGAACAGGCGGTTCAGGCGCTCGACGTTTCTTGGGCGCGCAGGAGTTAGCAGCGCTGGCGGCGCCGTATCAACCGCATCCCGTACTGGGTCACCAGTAGAAAAACAAAACGGCCGCGCACGCGGCCGTTTGTTTACATGGCAGACTGACTAGCAGCCGCCCTTCTTGACCTTCTTCTTGCCCTCATCCTTCTTGACGTCCGCCTTATCGGTTTTCTTTGCTTCCGATTTTTTGGCTTCTTCCTTGGTCGGCTCGGGCTTTTTATCCTGAGCACGAACTGGTCCGGGCGCCAAAGCGAATGCGCTGACGATCAACGCAGCGAAAAGTATTTTCATGAAATGTGTCGCAGCAGTGTTTGACGGGGCAGTGTAGCCGCCATGGCGAACCGCCTAGTTACCAATGCTTATGAGCTAAGCACCGGGATCGTTACGTGGTGTGGTGCCCAAGGCGGAAGGCTGCTCGGCGGGGATCAGGACAGCGCTCCCTCCCTGGGTCCACGCTCAGACTTTCGGCCTAGGCAGGCACTAACTTGAGTTGCCATCCTCTTTTCTTCGAATCACATTTAGCTTCGGAATTGACGGGCGAGCGGACGTTTTCTCGGTGGGCCCGAGGGACGAAATCTCCCGCAAACTTGGGAGTCATTTTTGAGTCGCGACGTTCGCGCTTAAGCCATGAACATGACCGAACCCTTTGCAGTGCCCGTTGACGAGTCGTCGCCGATGACGGTGCCGACGCCGGATGAAACTCCGGCAGTGCCGACGTTGGACGAAGCTTTGACGGTGCCTTCCTCGGTGCCGCAGCCGTCCCTCTCGTTGATCTCCGCGGTGCCGAGTGGCGCGCGACGCCCAGCCCCGCGTGAGTTGGCAAGCTGGCGCGTGCTGAGGATGTGGCCCAACGGCGATACGCTGGAAAATGCGGCGACGGTCAAGCTCATCGGTGTGCACGAAGGTCACTCGATCGTCGTCACAGCGCCGGAAGACTCGTCCGCGATGGCCGTGAAAGAAGGCGCGATGTATCGATTCCGCAGCTTTTCCGGCGAATCGATCTACGAGTTCATAGCGCCGTTGGTAAAAGCCTGCAGCGAGCCGTTCGAGTATCTGCACATTGGATGGCCGCAGCAGCAGCACGTCGAAAAGCGCGAGCTGCGCGCGGCGCCGCGTGTCAAAACCGAATTACCGTGCATGATCTACCCCGGCGCGCAGGCTTCAGGGCGCTTCGTTAAGGGAACGATCAGCGATCTGTCCACCGGCGGCGCCGCGATCGCGCTGCACGACGACCTCAGCGTTTTCTACGACGAAGTCAAAGTCGTGTTTCAACTCGCGGTTGCGGAGCAGGAGTTGATGATCGAAGCGCGCGCGCGGCCGGTGCGCAAGCCAGATGAGACGGGCGAACGTCTATTGGGCGTGTCATTTGTGTCTTTGAGCTCGGCTGAAAAGATTGCGGTGCATGCATTTGTCACCGCGGGGCTTGTGCGAGAGCTAGAAGTTCCGTTGTACGCGAGGGTGTAGCAACATAGCGTCGCATCGCCGGCGCTTCGCAGGAGCGCAAGCGTTGGGCGGAGCTGGTCTGCCTGGGCGTCGGGCACTTCGTGCCAACCACTGCGGTACTCACAACGCCGGCGCAAAAAAAGGCTAAAGCGTTTTTTTGCTCAAAGGCCCCGGCGTTGCTCCGTTCCTCGGGCGACGACTTAAAGGCGGCGCATCTGCGCCAGCCGCTGCTGTCGCGACATTGCCTCGGGACGAGGCACCGCTTACGCGATGGCGCTCTCAGGCGGCATCCTTTTTCGCTGCCTTCTTCACTGTCTTCGCACGCTTGGCCGGAGCTTTCCGTGCAGGTTTTGCCTTCGTCGCGGAAGCCACGTTCCGGCTCAACTCTTCGACTTTCTTGGCGAGCGCGTTGATTTCTCGATTGGT
>JACCSD010000047.1 GCA_013813185.1 Burkholderiaceae bacterium | reverse complement strand
AAAACATCGGGGGGCGATTAGGGGCCTGGGTGGCCGACATCGCGTTGCTGCTATTCGGGCTATCGGCGTATCTGCTGGTGTTCGGTCTGGCGATCACTGTCGTGCGCGGGTTTCGCAAGCTGCACCGCGCGGCAAGCGGCGATCCACTGAACGACGATCTGCCCGCATACGCGCACGGCATCGGCTTCGTTCTGTTGCTGTTCGGCGCGGTGAGTCTTGAATGGCTTCGGTTTCACAAGCTCGGCGTTGCATTGCCGGGCTCGCCGGGGGGCGTTGTAGGTAGCTCGGTTGCGCAGTTTCTGCAATCTGGTGTCGGGTTTACCGGCGCCACCGTGATCATGCTGGTCTCGATTGCGATTGGGCTGTCGCTGTTTCTCGACTTTTCGTGGCTCGCGGTGGCCGAGCGGTTTGGCGGATTTCTGGAAGGGTTTTCACGACGCGCGCGCCGCAAACGCGAGGAGGCCGAAGACCGCGCGATCGGCGAAGCCGCGGCAAAGGTACGCGAAGCAGCGTTGAGCGATGAGCGCGAGCGCATCGACGAGGCGCCACCGGTTCATATCGAACGCACGCCCGCGCACGTGAAGCCGTCGGAGCGCAAGCAGAAGGAAAAGCAGGTGCCGCTGTTCGCCGAGATGGCTGACGCGCGCCTGCCGCCGCTGGACCTGCTCGACGAGCCGCCGCCGAACGTCGAAGCGATCTCGACCGAAACGCTGGAGTTCACCTCGCGCCTGATCGAGAAGAAGCTGCGCGATTTCAACGTGGAGGCAGCGGTCATCGCCGCGTACCCGGGTCCGGTGATCACTCGCTACGAGATCGAGCCTGCGGTCGGCGTCAAGGGAAGTCAGATCGTCAATCTTGCGAAAGACCTGGCGCGTGCCTTGTCGCTGGTATCGATTCGCGTTGTCGAAACGATTCCCGGCAAGAACCTGATGGGACTCGAGCTGCCGAACCCGCGCCGGCAGGTCGTCAAGCTGTCCGAGATTCTAGGTTCGGTCGTCTACAACGAAAGCCACTCGCTGCTGACGCTCGGTCTTGGGAAAGACATCTCGGGCAAGCCGGTCGTGGTCGATCTGGCGCGCATGCCGCATTTGCTGGTGGCCGGCACGACGGGTTCCGGCAAGTCGGTCGGCATCAACGCGATGATTTTGTCGATCCTTTACAAGGCCGATCCGTCGCAGGTGCGTATGATCCTGATCGACCCGAAGATGCTGGAGCTTTCGGTGTACGAAGGCATTCCGCATCTGCTGGCGCCCGTCGTGACCGACATGCGCGAGGCCGGCAATGCGCTGCAGTGGTGCGTCGCCGAGATGGACAAGCGCTACCGCGTGATGAGCAAGCTCGGGGTGCGCAGCCTGACCAGCTACAACCAGAAAATTGCCGACGCGCGCGGCAAGGGCGAGTTCATCGCCAATCCCTTTTCGCTGACGCCCGCGGAGCCGGAGCCGCTCGACACGCTGCCAATGATAGTCGTCGTGATCGACGAGCTGGCCGATCTGATGATGGTGTCGAGCAAGAAGGTCGAAGAGCTGATCGCGCGTATCGCGCAGAAGGCGCGTGCATCGGGCATGCATTTGATACTTGCCACGCAGCGGCCGTCGGTCGACGTCATCACCGGCCTGATCAAGGCCAACATTCCGGCGCGAATCTCGTATCAGGTGTCGAGCCGCGTCGATTCGCGCACGATCCTCGACCAGATGGGTTCGGAGTCGCTGCTCGGGCAGGGCGACATGCTGTATCTGGCTCCCGGCACCGGCTTGCCAACCCGTGTACACGGCGCGTTCGTCGCGGACGCCGAAGTGCATCGCGTGGTCGACGTGTTGAAGTCGCGCGCCGCGCCGCAGTACGTCGAGGGTTTACTCGAAGCTCCGGAAGCCAACGGCGAGAACGGCGAGCCCGGTGCGAACGGCGGTGTCTACGCAAACGAAGCCGATCCGTTATACGACCAGGCGGTCGAGATCGTGTTGAAGAACCGCCGCGCTTCGATCTCGCTCGTACAGCGGCACCTGCGTATCGGATACAACCGCGCGGCGCGCCTGTTGGAAGACATGGAGCGCGCCGGCATGGTGTCGGCGATGCAGAGCAATGGCAATCGCGAGATTCTGGTGCCCGCGCGCGAAAGTTGAAGGAAGGTCGATGTTGAATTCTGTGCGCGCGATACTGATTGTCTTTGCCGCCTTTGCGACGTACGCGCACGCCGCGTCTTTGGATCAACTGCGCAGCTTCCTGACGCAGACCAGCAGTGCGCGCGGAGACTTCGTTCAGCGCGTGATTCCGGGCAAAAGCGCACGCGCGGGCGCCAAGCCTCCGGTCGCCGCCAGCGGGCAATTCGTCTTTCAGCGTCCGGGCAGATTCCGCTGGACCTACGAGAAGCCGTACGAGCAGTTGATCGTCGCCGACGGCCAGCGGCTGGTGTTGTTTGACAAGGATCTGAACCAGGTCACGATCAAGAAACTGCAAGCGTCGCTGCCTTCGAGTCCCGCATCGATCCTGTTCGGCTCCAACGAATTTGAGAAAGAGTTCGAAGTCAGTGACGCCGGCGCGCGCGATGGCCTCGAATGGATCGTCGCGAAGCCGCGTGCGAAGGACACAACATTCGAGCGGATCGAGATCGGCTTTCGCGATGGCTTGCCGCAGGCGATGCTACTGGCGGACAACTTCGGCCAGGCTACGCACTTGACGTTCAGCAAAGTCGAACGCAATCCGAAGCTCGACGTCGATGCTTTTCGTTTTACACCGCCCAAAGGCGCGGATGTCCTCGAAGACAAGTAGTCGTCCGCTACTGCGGTTTGATCGCTAGCAACTCGACTTCGAACTGCAGCGTTGCATTCGGCGGAATCGTGTTGCCCGCTCCCTTTTCGCCGTACGCAAGCGTGGGTGGGCAGGTGAGCTTGGCCTTACCGCCGACCTTCATCAGCTGCACCCCTTCGGTCCAGCACTTGATGACTCGGTTCAACGGAAACTCGGTCGGCTGGCCGCGCTTGTAGGAGCTGTCGAACTCCTTGCCATCAGGGAACGTACCCTTGTAGTGAACGCTCACGACGTCGGTTTCCTTGGGGCTCGCGCCTTTGCCTTCGGTCAGCGCTCGATACACCAACCCCGATGGCGTTTTGACCGCACCTTTCTCGGCGGCTGCCTTGTCGACCACCTCGCTTTGCGCTAATGCGGCCGAGACACTGGACGCCACCGCAATTGCTACCAGCTTGTTTTTCACTGTGTTCCCCCTGCAGTTGAATCGCAGGGGCGGATGCTAGCCTGTCGATGAGAATTCCCCAATTGATGCAAGACCTGTTCACCACCGCAGCCGCTGGCGTTCCTCTGGCCGAGCGTATGCGTCCGCGCACGATCGACGAGGTCGTCGGGCAGCCGCATCTGCTCGGTCCCGGCAAGCCGTTGCGAGTGGCCTTCGAGTCGGGCCGGCCGCACTCGATGATCCTGTGGGGGCCGCCAGGAGTTGGAAAGACGACGCTGGCACGCTTGATGGCCGATGCTTTCGGGCTCAATTACATTGCGATATCCGCAGTACTGGGCGGAGTCAAAGACATCCGCGATGCCGTGGAGCGTGCGCAGGTCGCTCGTGCGCAGTCGGGCAAGCCCACCGTCGTGTTTGTCGACGAGGTGCATCGGTTCAACAAGGCGCAGCAGGACGCGTTTCTGCCGCACGTCGAGTCGGGCTTGTTCGTGTTTGTCGGCGCCACGACCGAGAATCCTTCTTTCGAAGTCATCGGCGCCTTGTTGTCGCGCGCTGCGGTGTACGTATTGCAGCCGCTGTCGCACGACGAGCTCCAGACGCTTTTACACCGCGCGTTAGAAGTGGAGACCGAGTCGCTTACGATCGACTCGCAAGCCCGCAACATGCTGTTCGACCTTGCCGACGGCGACGCGCGACGCTTGCTGAATGCGCTCGAAGTCGTGGGTAACGCCGCGCGAGACAAGAACCTCTCGTCGATCAGTGCCGATTTTCTGCGCGACTCGCTGCCCGCGACACTCCGCCGTTTCGACAAGGGCGGCGAAAACTTTTACGACCAGATCTCAGCGCTGCACAAGTCGGTTCGCGGCTCCGACCCCGACGCGTCGCTGTATTGGATGGTGCGCATGTTCGACGGTGGCGTCGATCCCCGCTACGTTGCGCGGCGCGCGATAAGAATGGCAACCGAGGACATTGGTCTGGCCGATCCGCGCGCTCTCGAAGTTGCGCTGGCGGCCGCCGACACCTACGAGCGGCTCGGATCGCCGGAGGGTGAGCTCGCATTGGCGCAGGCGATCGTGTACCTCGCGTGTGCACCGAAATCCAATGCCGTGTACCGCGCGTACGGCGCAGTGCGCGCATTCGTCGAGCAGGACAGTTCGCGGCCGGTGCCGATGCATCTGCGCAACTCGCCGACGCGCCTGATGAAGGAGCTCGGCTATGGCGAGGGGTATCGCTACGCTCATAACGAAGCCGGCGCGGTGGCCGCGGGCGAGACGTACCTGCCCGAAGGCGTGAGCGCGCAACGGTGGTACGAGCCGACGGACCGCGGTGTCGAAGCGCGCATCGCCGAGCGGCTTGCTGAACTGCGTCGAATGAACGCGGCCAAGTAGCATTCGCGCATGCTCGATATCAATTTGTTGCGTAGGAATGGAGGTGCCATTGCGGCGCGTTTGAGAACGCGCGGCTACGAGTTCGACGTGGATCGCTTCAACGCGCTCGAAGCCGAACGCAAGGCCGTGCAGACGAAGACGGAAGAACTGCAGGCGCGGCGTAACGCGCTGTCGAAGCAGGTCGGCATGCTGAAAGCGAAAGGGCAGGATGCGGCCAGCCTGCTCGCTGAGGCAGGCTCGATTCCGGACGAAGTCAAGAAGCTCGAAACGCAACTCGCCGGCTTTCAAGCGCAGCTGCAGCAATGGATGCTCGAAGTTCCCAACGTGATCCACGAGTCGGTTCCGATCGGCACGTCGGCCGATGACAATGTCGAGGTGCGCCGCTGGGGCACACCGCGGACGTTTGATTTTCCGGTGAAGGATCACGTCGACCTCGGCACGCCGCTCGGACTTGACTTTGAAACC
>JACCSD010000350.1 GCA_013813185.1 Burkholderiaceae bacterium | reverse complement strand
ATGTCGCGACCGACCTGCACAAGGCCGGCGGCATCCCGCAGGTGCTGAAAGTTTTGCTCGAAAATGGCTTGTTGCACGGCGACTGCATCACGATCACCGGCAAGACGATGGCCGAGATGCTCGCCGATGTGCCAGCTGAACCGCGTAGCGCTCAGGACGTAATCCGTCCGTTTTCAAATCCGATGTATGCGCACGGGCATCTGGCAGTGCTGAAGGGCAACCTTGCCCCGGAAGGATGCGTCGCAAAAATCACCGGGCTGAAGAATCCAGCGATTACCGGCCCCGCGCGCGTGTTCGATTCCGAAGAAGCCGCACTCGACGCGATCCTCGCCGACCGCGTCAAACCCGGCGACGTGATGGTAATCCGCTACGAGGGCCCGAAAGGCGGGCCGGGCATGCGCGAAATGCTGGCACCGACATCGGCGCTGATCGGCAAAGGATTGGGAGAAAGCGTCGGACTGATTACCGACGGCAGATTTTCAGGCGGCACCTGGGGCATGGTCGTCGGTCACGTAGCGCCCGAAGCGTACGTCGGCGGCAATCTGGCGCTGGTCAACCAAGGCGATTCGATCACGATCGACGCGCACAAACTGCTGCTGCAGCTTAATGTAGGTGAGGAAGAATTGAAGCGCCGGCGCGCAGCATGGAAGCAACCGGCGCCGCGCTACACAACCGGCGTACTCGCGAAATTCGCGAAGATGACTTCGACGGCAAGCAAGGGCGCAATCACCGATGAAGATTTGTTTGGTTGATTGCGGCGCCTGACATCACGCAGCAGCGGCTGACGCAGCAGCGGCTGACGCAGCTGCGCCGCCTACGTCGTCGGGCACTAAAGTGGCAACCACTGCGGTACTCGCCAAGCCGGGCGCGAAACAAGGCTAAAGCGTTGTTTTTTTCTTTCCCCACACTAAGTGAAAGTGTCTCGAGCGCAAGCGTTTGGCGTAGCTGCGCTGCCTTTCGGCGTCGTCGAGGAGCGGAGCCGGGCGCGGAGCTTTCGGGCCCGTTGTCTGAGCGCAGCGAGTTTACGGGCCCGCGCGCTCGGCGAGTACCGCAGAGAAGGCACGAAGTGCCCGACGACGTAGGCAGCGCAGCTACGCCAAACGCTTGCGCGCTCCGACCAACGCAAATCAACTTCTTTACGCAGCTTCCCCTAAGTACGCTTCTCGCACTTTAGGATCGTTCAGCAGCGACTTTGCATCACCGGACAACGTGATTAATCCCGACTCCATCACATAACCGCGATGCGCAGCTTCCAACGCGAGGCGCGCGTTTTGTTCCACCAGCAGCATCGGCACCTTGCGTTCGGCCACCGACCGAATCACGTCGAACACCTTTTCGACCATGATCGGCGCCAGGCCCATCGACGGTTCATCGAGCAGCAGCAGTTTCGGCTGGCTCATCAGCGCGCGCGCCATCGCGAGCATTTGCTGTTCGCCGCCCGACAGCGTGCCGGCGAGCTGTTTGGCGCGCTCCTTCAGGCGCGGGAAGATTCCGAACATCTGATCGATGTCGCGCTTGATGCCGTCCGCATCTCTGCGCACGAATGCGCCCATCTGCAGGTTTTCAGTAACGCTCATACGTGCGAAAACGCCGCGGCCTTCGGGCACCATCGTCAGGCCTTTCGTCAGCAGCTGAAACGGCGCCTGGCCCTTTGTCGTCGCGCCCATGTAGTCGACTTCGCCGCTCCACGCTTGCATGCCGGTGATTGCTTTCAGTGTGGTTGTCTTGCCCGCCCCATTGGCGCCGATCAACGTCACCAATTCGCCGGCCTGGACCTCGAGGTCGATGCCCTTGACGGCTTGAATGCCGCCATAGGCAACTTTCAGTCCGCGCACGCTCAGTACGTTGTCTGTCATGCCGATGCCTTCGTCGCGACATTCGTATGCGCGGCACCCAGGTACGCCTCGATGACTGCGGGATTGCGCTGCACGTCGGCCGGGGTTCCGACCGCGATGGTCTTTCCATAGTCGAGCACGGTAACTTGATCGCACAGCCCCATCACGAGTTTCACGTCGTGTTCGATCAGCAATATGGTGACGCCATCGCGGCTGATCGCTTCGAGCAGGGAGCGCAGCGCCAGTTTTTCAGTGGCATTCATGCCGGCCGCAGGCTCGTCGAGCGCCAGCAGCTTGGGCTCGGTCGCCAGCGCGCGCGCTATTTCCAGACGCCGCTGGTCGCCATACGCCAGCGTGCGCGCCTGGTAGTCAGCGTACTTTGCGATGCCGACGTATTCGAGCAACTCGAGCGAGCGCTGCTTGATCGCACGCTCTTCGGCGACCGTCGCGCGCGTGCGCAGGATCGCGCCGAGCACGGTGGCTTTGGTGCGAACGTGACGGCCGACCATCACGTTCTCGAGCGCCGTCATATCCGGAAACAACCTGATGTTTTGAAACGTGCGGGCGATACCGGCCGCTGCCACCCGGTGTACTTCGTGCGGCGAGTACGAAGCACCGTCGAGTTCGAACGTACCGGAGTCCGGCGCGTAGAGCCCGGTGACGACGTTGAAAAAAGTTGTCTTGCCGGCGCCATTGGGCCCGATCAATCCGTAGATCTGTCCGCGCACGATCTGCACGCCGACATCGGAGAGCGCCTGCAGTCCGCCAAAGCGCTTATTCACCCCCGCAACACGGAGCACGATGTCTGACACGGCCTCGCTCATGCGGCAAGCCGTGAGTGCTTCTGGACGACCGGATTCACCCCATGCTCTGGCGCTGGCCACAACCCTTTGGGCCGGTACAGCATCACCAGTACCAGCGCGAGGCCATACAACATCATTCGCAGGACCTCGGCTTCGACGATGACCTCGCCGAACAGCGCCATCTGCACCGGCGTTACGGTATGCCGCAGCAACTCGGGAAACAGCGCAAGCAATGCTGCACCGAGGATCACACCCGGGATATGGCCCAGCCCGCCCAGCACGACCATGGCCAGCACGATGATCGATTCGTTCAGCACGAACGACTCGGGCGACACGAAACCCTGGAACGCGGAGAACATCGCGCCCGCGACCCCGCCGAATGTCGCGCCAAGCGCAAACGCCAGCAGCTTGACGTTGCGCACATTGATGCCCATCGCCTTGGCCGCGATTTCGTCTTCGCGAATCGCCATCCACGCTCGGCCGAGGCGCGAGTTCTGCAGACGGATGCAGATCACGATCGTGATGAGGGTGAGCACCAGGAACAGGTAGTAATACAGGTACACCGACGGCACCTCGAGGCCAAAGAAGTTCTGCGTGCGAGCGAAGTTCACGCCCGCGATCGTCACCGGATCGATCAGCGTGATGCCTTGCGGCCCGTTGGTGATGTTCAGCGGCGAGTTCAGGTTGTTCAGAAAAATCCGGACGATCTCGCCGAACCCGAGGGTGACGATTGCAAGATAGTCACCGCGCAGCTTCAGCACCGGTGCGCCGAGCAGGATGCCGAACAGCGCCGCGATTCCCGCACTCAACGGGATGACGAACCAGATCGAGTTGTGCAGCCCGTCGGGAAATGCCTGAGCGATCCAGGCGAAGTTCTGCGCCAGATGGGGCGACGCAAGCAACGCATACGTGTAGGCGCCCACCGCATAGAACGCGATGTAGCCGAGATCGAGCAGCCCGGCAAAGCCGACCACGATATTGAGGCCGAGCGCCAGCATGATGTACAGCAGCATGAACGCTAGCGCGCGCACCCAGGCGTTGCCGAGCATGCCCGCGAGATAGGGCAATGCCAGCAGCGCCGCCGCGACGACGAACATCGCGACCCACGCAGCGGTGGGATTGTTGCGCAGTTGCGGGAACACGCTTATCACTGGCTAGTCGCTAAGACCTGTCCGCCACTCGCTCACCCAGCAGGCCCTGGGGCCGGAAGATCAGCACCGCCACCAAAATGATGAACGCAAACACGTCCTGGTAGTTGCTTCCGAACATACCGCCGGTGAATTGCCCGATATAGCCCGCGCCGAGCGACTCGATCAGCCCGAGCAGCAGGCCGCCGATCATCGCTCCCGGCACGTTGCCGATACCGCCGAGCACCGCCGCGGTAAACGCCTTGAGCCCTGGCAGAAATCCCATGTAGAAGTGCGCAACACCGTACGTGGTTGCCAGCATCACCCCAGCGAGAGCGGCCAGAGCAGCACCGATCGCGAAGGTCGCGGCGATGACGAAATTGGGATTGACCCCCATCAGGCTGGCCACCCGCGGATTCTCGGCGGTGGCGCGCATGGCGCGGCCGAGGCGCGTGCGATTGACCAGCAACATCAGGCCGAGCATCACGATCGCCGATAGACTGATGACTGCGATCTTGGTCTGAGTCACCGTTGCGCCGAAGACATTGATTGGATTGTTCGAAACGAGTTGCGGATACGTCAGGAAGTTGCGTCCCCAAACCAGCATCGCGATCGTTTGAATCACGATCGACACACCGATCGCGGTGATCAACGGCGCTAGACGAGGCGCGTTGCGCAACGGCCGGTACGCGACTCGCTCGATTACCAGACTAAGCGTGACGCATACGGGAATCGCTGCGAGCAGGGCGCCCAGGAGAATGAACCAGCCTGGCACTCCGGGGAACATCGATTGCAGCAGTAGCGCAGCGGTCAGCGAAGTCAGCGCACCGACGGTCATCACATCGCCGTGCGCGAAATTGATGAGGTTCAGGATCCCATAAACCATCGTGTAGCCAAGCGCGATCAGCGAATACATGCTGCCCAGCACCAGGCCGTTAATGATTTGCTGGATCAGTGTTTCCATAGCGGCGCCACGAGAGGATCGTATCAAGCGGTCAAAAAAAACGGCACCATTATCGGTGCCGTCTTGTTTTTGCGCGACCTATTAACGAACCGTCGACACGTACTCCATCTTGCCGTTGACGACCTTGAACATCGAAATCGCGCCGCCTTTGACGTCGCCCTTCTCGTCGAACGCAACGGTGCCGGTGACACCGTTGTAGCTGGTGGCCGGAATCGCCGCGGTGATCGATGCGCGATCGACTTTGCCGGCGCGTTTTATCGCATCGGCCACGATGTAGACGGCGTCGTACGAATAGGGTGAATAGACCTGAACGTCGGCGTTGAAGCGCTTCTTGTACTTGTCGACGAACTCCGTGCCCTTCGCCAGCTTCTCGACCGCCTCCCCGGCCTGCGAGCAGTGCAGGATGCCCGAAGCATCGCCCGCGAGCTTGATGAACTCGGGCGAACACACCCCGTCCCCGGCCAGGAAGGTCGACTTGATGCCGAGCTGCGTCATCTGCTTGGCCATCGGCCCGGCGGTGGCATCCATGCCGCCATACATCACGACATCGGGCTTGGTGGCGCGTACCTTGGTCAGAATGGCGTTGAAGTCGGTTGCCTTGTCGTTCGTAAACTCACGCGCAACGACGTTCATTCCTTTCTGTTTGGCAACGCGCTCGACCACGTCGGCCAGGCCCTGTCCATAGGCGGTACGGTCATCGAGGATTGCAATCGTTTTCGCCTTCAGCGTGTCCGCCGCATAGTTGGCGAGCACCGCCCCTTGCTGGTTGTCGTTGGCCACAACCCGGAACGCGGTCTTGAAGCCCTGCTCGGTGTATTTCGGATTGGTGGCCGACGGAGAAATTTGCGCCATGTTCGCATCCGAGTAAATCTTGGACGCTGGAATCGTGGTACCCGAATTCAGATGGCCGATGACCGCCACTGCGCCGGAGTCAACGATTTTCTGCGCTGCGAGCGTCCCTTCCTTTGGATCGGCCTTGTCGTCTTCGGCAACCAGGTCGAGCTTGTACGTCTTGTCGCCAACCTTCAGGCCGCCGGCGGCGTTGATTTCCTCGACGGCCAGCCGAGCGCCGTTCTCGTTGTCCTTGCCCA
>JACCSD010000365.1 GCA_013813185.1 Burkholderiaceae bacterium | reverse complement strand
CCCCACGTCCGGCTTTTTCACGCTGCGGCTGCGGCCGGCACACGGCGCGGCGCTGCTACTGCTGTTCGTGATCGGCTGCGGCATAGCGCAGGCGCAGGTCGAGCCCGGGCATCCTTCGATTCTGGCGACCCTCTGGAAGTGGACCCCGCTGCTGCTCGGCGGGTTCCTGTTCAACCTCGCGATCAGCGCGGTGGCAATGACGGTGGGAACGATCGCAGGAGTGTTTCTGGGATTCGCGCAGATTTCGCTGCTGCCGCCGGTCAGGAAAGGGGCGTGGTTTACAACGCACTTCTTTCGCAACGCGCCCTGGCTGGTGTTGCTGTTCTATTGCATGTTTCTGCTGCCGTTCCAGGTGACAGTGTTCGGCGTGACGATTCCGATCCCGGACTGGATCAAGGCAACGCTGGGCCTGGCACTGCCGGTGATGGCGAATGTGTCGGAGATCGTGCGCGGCGCCGTGCAGTCGATCCCGACCGCGCAGTGGGAGTCGGCCGCGTCGCTGGCATTCAATCGCCGCCAGACGATGTGGAAAATCATCTTGCCCCAGTGCATCAAGCGCATGCTGCCGCCGTGGATGAACCTGTATGCGATCCTCACGATGGCGACCGTGCTGACATCGATCGTCGGCGTGGCGGAGATGATGACGCTGACGGGTAGGGCGCTGAGCGCCGAGAACCGGCCTGGCCTGTTGCTGGCGTTCTACAGCTACGTGCTGTTCTGGTTTTTCCTGTACTGCTACCCGATCGCGCGCTGGACCGTGCGTTTGGAAGCCAAGTACGCCGTCAACCAGTGAGCAACGTGATGACGACCACTGCCGAGCCTATCGTTGCCATTCGCGACGTCCACCAGTCGTTCGGCGCCGTCGAGGTGTTGAAAGGCATCTCGCTCGACGTGCCGAAGGGCGGCGTTGTCTGCATTATCGGACCGTCGGGCTCGGGGAAATCGACACTGCTTCGCTGCATCAACGGACTCGTGCCGATCAACCAGGGCAGCATCCTTGTCGCTGGTTTCGAAGTGCAGAACCTCAAGACAGACCAGGAAAAAATCGCGCTGCGCAAGGAAGTGTCGATGGTGTTCCAGCAGTACAACCTGTTTCCGCACAAGACCGCGCTGCAGAACGTCATGATGGCGCCGATTCACGTGCTCAAGGAGAACGAAGCCGAGGTTCGCGAACGCGCCGTTGCGTTGCTCAAAAAGGTCAGGCTCACCGAAAAGGCCAATGCGTACCCGGGCGAGTTATCCGGCGGCCAGCAGCAACGCGTTGCGATCGCACGGTCGCTGGCGATGCGACCGGAGGTGATGCTGTTCGACGAAGTCACAGCCGCGCTCGATCCCGAGACCGTCAAGGAAGTCCTGAATACGATCCAGGAACTCGCGCAGGAGGGAATGACGTGCATGCTGGTGACGCACGAGATGCGATTCGCCCGCGAGATTGCCGACGTGGTGTACTTCACTGATGGCGGCGTGATCGTCGAATCCGGGCCACCCGATCAGTTGTTCGATCATGCCGAGAAGGACAGGACGCGGGCGTTTCTGTCGCAGATTCTGTAGCGGCATAAGCAAAACTTCATCCGATCATTGCAGATGCCGATGTTGTTTCGGCGTTGGGCACGCAACCGCTAGCATGCAACGCTCGCCATGCGCTATTCCATTTTCTCCCTTGCCCGCAACGCGCTCAGTTATCACGAACACTGGCCGCTGGCGTGGCGCAGCCCGCCACCGAAAACGCACTACGACGCGGTGATCATCGGCGGAGGAGGGCACGGCCTGGCCACCGCGTACTACCTCGCGCACGAGCACGGCATGCGCAACATCGCCGTGCTCGAAAAAGGCTGGCTCGGCGGCGGCAATACCGGGCGCAATACGACGATCGTGCGCTCGAACTATCACCTCGATCCGAACGCACACTTTTACGAATACTCGCTGAAGCTGTGGGAGCGGCTGTCGCAGCAGCTGAACTTCAACGTGATGTACAGCGCACGCGGGGTGCTGAATCTGGTGCATTCGCCGGCCGACATGGATGCGGCGATGCGGCGCGGCAACGCGATGCGCCTGAACGGCATCGATGCGGAGTTCCTGTCGCGCGAGCAGATTTCGAAGTGGATCCCCAATCTCGAATGCTCTGAGCACGCCCGCTTTCCGATCCTGGGTGGGCTGTTGCAGCCGCGCGGCGGCACCGTGCGGCATGACGCAGTCGCCTGGGGTTATGCGCGCGCGGCGAGTGCGCTCGGCGTCGACATCATCCAGCAATGCGAAGTCAGCGGTATTCGCATCGACAGCGGCACGGTAACCGGCGTCGAAACCACGCGCGGCTTTATCGCGACGCCGAAAATCGGCATCGCAGTCGCCGGCCATTCGAGCAACGTCGCAGCGATGGCGGGCATCAAGCTTCCGATCGAGTCGCACGTCCTGCAGGCGATGGTGTCCGAGCCGGTCAAGCCCGTGCTCGACACGGTGGTGACTTCGGGCGCGGTGCACTTCTACATCAGCCAGTCGGACAAGGGCGAGCTGGTGATGGGCGGTGATCTCGATTTCTATAACTCGTACGCGCAGCGTGGCAACTTGCCAATCATCGAGCACGTGGTTGCAGCATGCCTCTCGCTGTTTCCGAGCTTCGGCCGCTTGAAACTGCTGCGCACGTGGGGCGGCGTCATGGACATGACCATGGACGGCAGCCCGATCATCGGCAAGCTGCCGGTGCACGGTCTCACCATGACCGGCGGCTGGTGCTATGGCGGCTTCAAGGCCACACCCGCATCCGGTTGGCTGCACGCGTACACGATCGCGCACGACCGACCGCATGAACTGAACGCTGCATTCACGCTCGAGCGCTTCGCCGAAGGCAACATGATCGACGAGAAGGGCGCGGGGCCGTACGCGTGGGCGCACTGACGTGAATCAGCACCAATGATGCTGATCCCCTGCCCCTACTGCGGGCCTCGCAATCAAATCGAGTTCACCTACGGCGGCGATGCAACGCTGAAGCGTCCCGCAATCGACGCACCCGAAGCAGAGTGGTTCGAGTACGTCTACCTGCGCGATAACCCGTGCGGCCCGCACGATGAACTGTGGCTGCACAGCGCCGGTTGTCGATCATGGTTCAAGGTTCGACGCGATACGCGCACACACGACATTCTCGCCAGCGCGCGCATCGGCGAGGACCTCGCGCCGTGACACAACCGTTCCGGCTGCCCGATGTTGGCCTCATCGACCGCACGCAACCGCTCGCATTCGAATACGACGGGGTTCGCTACCAGGGCTACGCTGGCGACACGCTCGCATCGGCGCTGCTTGCCAACGGCGTGCACCTGGTCGCCCGCAGCTTCAAATACCACCGCCCGCGCGGCATCTTCAGCGCCGGCACCGAAGAGCCGAATGCAATGCTGCAACTGGGGCATAGACAGAGCGCACGGACCGAACCGAACGTGCGCGCCACCACGCAGGAGCTGTACGAAGGACTGACCGCCGCGAGCCAGAACTGCTGGCCATCGGTGCGCTTCGATATCGGCGCGATCAACAACGCAGTGGCGCGCCTGATCCCCGCCGGCTTCTACTACAAGACATTCATGTGGCCGCCAACTCCAAAATGGTGGCTCAAGTACGAACACGCGATTCGCCACGCGGCGGGCATGGGCCGCGCGGCCAGCGAACCCGACCCCGATCACTATGAACACCGGTATGCGCATTGCGATGTGCTGGTGATCGGCGGCGGCGTCAGCGGTCTCGCAAGCGCGAGTGCAGCGGCGCAAGCGGGCGCGCGCGTGATCGTTTGCGACGAAAACGCAGTGTGGGGTGGGGGCTTGCTCGATGGTGAAGTTGGCGCTCGTCCCGCGAGCGACTGGATTGCCGCGACTGTCAGCGAGTTGTCCGCGCGCCCCGATGTCACGCTGCTGACGCGCACGACCGCGTTTGGCTATTACGACGGCAGCCTGGTGGGCGCCGTCGAACGAGTCACCGATCATCTGGCAACAGCGCCGCCGCACGCACCGCGCCAACGCCTGTGGAAGATTCGCGCGAAAGCGGTCGTGCTTGCCAGCGGCGCATTCGAACGACCGATTGCGTACGCTAACAACGACGTGCCCGGCACGATGCTCGCAGGTGCTGCGCACACGTATGTGAAGCGCTACGGCGTGCGCCCGGGCTCGCGCGCAGTGATCTTCACCAACAACGACGGCGCGTACGCCGCCGCGCTGGCATTACACGCTGCCGGAGTTGCGATCGGCGCGATCGTCGATCCGCGGCCCGAGAGCGAGCTCACGAGCGCGCTGCCTGCGCGAGCGCGTGCGGCCGGCCTTACGTTGCTCGCCAGTTCAGCCATTGTCGGTGCGCGCGGCAGCCAGCGCGTGACCGCGGTCGACCTCGCACCCATCGCAGGGGGCACAGCGCGCCGCATCGAGTGCGATCTGGTGTGCGTGTCGGGTGGCTGGAACCCGGCCGTAAATCTCTTCTCGCAAGCGCGCGGCAAGCTCCGTTACGACGGAGCGCTGGCAACGTTCGTCCCCGAATCGTCGCCGCTGCCCATCACGCCGGCCGGTGCGGCGAATGGCTGCTTCGATCTTGCGCAAGCGCTGACAGAAGGACATGCCGCGGGCTTAGCGGCAGCGACACGCGCCGGTTTCGCCGCGCCGTCGCTCTCCGTGCCGCGCGCCACATCGACCGCACCGTCGCCGCTGCTGTCGCTATGGTCGGTCCCTGCGCGCGGCAATTCCGACAAGTGTTTCGTCGATCTGCAAAACGACGTGACCGTCAACGACATCGCGCTCGCCGCGCGCGAGAACTACCAATCGATCGAACATCTGAAGCGCTACACAACGCTCGGCATGGGCACCGATCAAGGCAAGACCAGCAACATGCTCGGGCTCGCGCTGATGGCGCAACTGCTCGACGTGCCGATACCGAAAGTCGGCACCACTACGTTCCGGCCGCCGTACGCGCCGGTGACGCTGGGCGCCGTTCCCGGTCATGAAGTGGGCGCGCATGTCGAGCCGACGCGCTACTCGGCGATTCACGACTGGCACGCCGAGCGCGGCGCACGGTTCATCAACGCCGGACTATGGAAGCGCCCGCATTCGTATCCCGGTTCTACTTCGATTTCCGGTGAATCGGAAGACGACGCCGCGAATCGCGAAGCACGCAACGTGCGCACCCACGTCGGCGTGGTCGACGTCTCGACTCTCGGCAAGATCGAGCTGCAGGGGCGCGATGTCGCCGAACTGCTCAATCGCGTCTACATCAACAAGTGGGACACGCTCGCGGTCGGCCGCTGCCGCTACGGTGTGATGCTGCGCGAAGACGGCATCGTGATGGACGACGGCACCACGTCGCGGCTGTCGGAAACGCACTATCTGATGACCACCACGACGGTCAATGCGGTCAAGGTGATGCAGCAGCTCGAGTATCTGCTGCAGGCCGAGTGGCCCGAGCTCGAAGTGTTCGCAACGTCGGTCACCGAGCAATGGACCGCGGCGGCGCTGTCGGGCCCAAACTCGCGCAAGGTGCTCGCCAAGCTGGTCGATATCGACGTCTCGAACGAGGCGTTCCCGTTTCTCGCGGTCGGCACATGCAACCTTCGCACGTCAAGCGGGCTCGTTCCCGCGCGGCTTTTCAGGATGAGCTATTCGGGCGAGATGGCATACGAGATTCACGTTCCGGCCGATCGCGGCCTTGCGATGTGGGAGGCGGTGATCGAAGCGGGCGAAGTGTTCGGACTGATGCCGTACGGCACCGAAGCGATGAGCACGCTGCGCATCGAGAAAGGCCACGTCGTGATCGGCGCCGAGGCCGATGGCCGCACGACTGCTAATGACCTCGGCATGGGCAAACTGATCAACGCCAAAAAGTGGTGCATTGGGAAACCGCTGCTGAATCGACCGGCGTTGACGGCGCAAGATCGCTGGCAACTGGTCGGGCTGACCGCGCTCGATGGCGCGCAAATGCCGCGCGCGGCGAAGATCGTTGCCGATCCCGACCATGCGGCGCCGAACCCGATGCTCGGCCACGTCACGTCGTGGTGTTTTTCTCCAAACCTCGATGTATGGATCGCGCTGGCGCTGCTGTCCAACGGCCGTGATCGGCACGGCGAAACCTTGTGGGCGGTATCGCCGCTGGCGAATGCAAGAGTGCGAGTGAAGGTCGGCTCGCCGGTGTTCATCGATCCGGAAGGCGAGCGGCTGCGTGTCTGATTCCATCACACTCACTGAAGTGCCGATCGCCGCTGCATGGAACGTGCAAGGCGATGCGTCGCGCGCGGACTTCACCGGTCAGCTGTCACGCCAGTTCTCGATTGCATTGCCGGTCTTGCCGAACACCACCGCTCGCACCGATGCACTGACCGCGTTCTGGCTCGGCCCGCGCTCATGGTTGCTGGTAGCAGAGTCGGCCAGCTCGCCGCTCGCCAACTTCATCGACAAGCGTAATGCGCTGAACGCGGTAGGCGGCGCGTTGTTCGATCTGTCGGCATCGCGCGTCGCCTACCGGCTTGCGGGAGCCCGCGCCATCGATCTGCTTGCAACCGGGTGCCCGCTGGATCTGCATCCACGTACTTTTCGCGCCGGCGACTGTGCACAAAGCGTCTTCGGCCGCGTCAACGCGCTGTTGTACAAAACCGATGAAGCTCCGACTTTCGTCGTCATGGTCGCACGCAGCTTTGCACGCGACGTGTGGCGAACGCTATGCCTATCTGCGGCGCAGCATGGGTATCAGCCACGATGAACGAACCGATTGCCGTCGCAACCGCGGAGACGGTGAGTTTTCTGACGAAGCACCTCCCGCTCCAGGCGCAACTGCTCGAAGTCGGCTGCGGCGAAGGGCGCGCATTGCGCTGATCGGTCGGCGCATCGTGGGCACTCCTCTTTTTTAGCTGGGCCAAGCCCAGTCGCCGCCAGCGGCGGATGGACGGCAAGCGCTGATCGCTATAGATTGATGGGAAAGCCCTGTACCGGTCGCCGGTTGCGGCCGATGCTCCTCACAATCATCGCCTTCGGTGCGAACAGGGCCGCCGATCTGCGACCAGGGAGACGTCGTGCCTCAGGATCCGATGGTTTACGACCGCAAGCCGTGGGTGAATCAATATGGCGAAGCCATTGCGAAGCAGCTGCCGCCCCTGCGCCACGCGAACCTGGCGAAGTTCCTCAGCGATTCCGACACGCGCTTTGCTACACAGACCGCGTTTTCGACCTGCATGCCCAACGGCATGCATGGCTCGCTGACGTACGCGCAGATCGCGCAGCACTCGGACGCCTTCGCGGTCTATCTGCGTGAGTGTGTGGGGCTGGCGCCCGGCGCGCGCGTCGCGCTGCAGTCGCCCAACTGCCTCGCGTATCCGGTCGCAGCCTTCGGCGTGCTGAAGGCGGGTTGTGTGCTGGTCAACACGAATCCGTTGTACACGCCGACCGAGATGGAGCATCAGCTGAGCGATTCCGGTGCCGAGGCACTGGTGATCGTCGACATGTTTGCCAACAAGCTGCAGGGCATGGTGTCGACGACGCGTCTGAAGAAGATCATCGTCTGCCAGGTACCGCAGTTCTTCCCGGCCGTGCCACGCGCGGTCATCCGCTCGGTCATGAAGATCTGGAACCGCGCGCTGCCGGCGATCACGGTCGACCATGTGCGGCTGGAACGGGCGCTGGCAGAAGGCGCGCGCGTGAAGCAGGAGAAGCGGATCGAGGTGTCGACCTACACGCAGGAATGCGGGCACGACACGCTCGCCGTGCTGCAGTACACCGGCGGCACGACGGGTGTCAGCAAGGGCGCGATGCTCACCCACGGCAACCTGCTGTCGAACGTCGAGCAGGCGCTCGCGATGGGTCGTTCGCATATCGACATCGGCAAGGAGGTGGTGCTGACGGCCCTGCCGCTGTATCACATCTTCGCGTTCACCTTCAATCTGCTCTGCTTTTATGCGGTCGGTGCGCGCAATGTGCTGGCACCGAACCCGCGGCCGATCGGTAACCTGCAGCGCGCGTTCGAGAACTACCCGATCACCTGGGTAAGTGGCGTCAACACGCTGTTTAACGCGCTGCTCAATGAAGAGTGGTTCACGGCGTTTCCGCCCAAGCACCTGAAGGCAGCGGTCGCGGGTGGCGCAGCGCTGCAGCACGCGGTGGCCCAGCGCTGGGAGCGCGTGACCCGAACCAGAATCGCCGAAGGCTATGGACTGACCGAGGCATCCCCGGCGATCAGCTTCAACCCGCTGTCAGGCAATCAGAAACCGGAGTCGATCGGTATCCCGGTTCCGAACACTGACGTTCGCCTGGTCGACCCCGCGGGCGCTCCGGTAGCTCTGGGCAAGGCGGGAGAGCTGACGGTGCGCGGTCCGCAGGTCATGGCCGGCTACTGGAACCGCCCCGATGAAACCGCGAGGACGATCCGCAACGGTTGGTTGCATACCGGCGACATCGCTGTGATGGACGCCGACGGCTACTTCCGGATCGTCGATCGCATGAAGGATCTGGTGCTGGTATCCGGCTTCAACGTTTATCCGAACGAGGTCGAGAACGTGATCGCCAGCATGGACGAAGTGCTCGAGGTCGGCGTGATCGGCGTGCCGGACGCGAAGAGCGGCGAGGCCGTGCGCGCCTATGTGGTTCCGCTGGCCGAGGGCCTCACTGAAGAAGCGGTGCGTGCTCATTGCCGCAAGCACCTGACTGAATACAAGGTGCCGAAGGCGATCGAGATCCGCCGCGAACTGCCGAAAACGCCGGTCGGCAAGATTTTGCGCCGGGAACTGCGCGCCGAATACGAGCGCGCTCGCGATGCACGCTGAGCGACTCGGGACAACACTTTTCAAACGGGCTGCCCACCACATTTAACGGAGCCGCACGATGCTGACAGAACTGGAGACCCGGCTTCTGGGCGTGATGATGATGATCATCATGCTTGGCATGGGCGCGTCACTGACCTTCAAGGATTTCAAGATCGCGTTTCGCCGGCCGCAGGGAATCCTGGTCGGTCTGTTGTGCCAGTACGGCATCATGCCGTTCCTGGGCTATCTGATGGCGGTCTTGCTCGGCCTGCCCCCCGCGATTGCCGTCGGCCTGCTGCTGATGGGCTGCATGCCGGGCGGTACCACCTCCAACATCTTCACGTATTTCAGCAAGGGCGCGCTCGCACTGTCGATCATGATGACGGTGTGTTCGACGCTGGTCGCAGTGCTCATGGTGCCGCTGCTGCTGACCTTCTACGGCGGGCTGCTGAACGTCTCCA
The DNA here is from genome assembly GCA_013813185.1 of Burkholderiaceae bacterium. GTDB lineage: Bacteria > Pseudomonadota > Gammaproteobacteria > Burkholderiales > Burkholderiaceae_F > JACCZX01. The sequence continues at coordinate 2,959 of JACCSD010000365.1, read as the reverse complement.
GCGAGTACGTGATCCCGGCGGCCAATGTGGCCCAGGTGCTGGTCGTGCTACTGGTGCCGACCGTGATCGGCATCGCGTTGCGCAAATGGAATCCCAATGTGGGCGCCTCCATCGAGCTGATCGGCGCTCTGCTCGGCGTGTTCGTCATCGTGTTTCTGATCGGTTCCTGGGTGCCGCGCAACTGGCAACTACTGATGACGACGCCGGGCGCGGTGTACTTCGCTTCGATCGGACTTGGCCTGGCGGGCATGCTGCTGGGCTACTTCCTGTCCCGCGCGCTGCGGCAGGACACCCGCCGCGCCCGGACGATCGCGCTCGAAACAGGCATTCAGAACGGTCCGCTGGCGGTGTTGATCGTGACGCTGACGTTCACGGGGACGATGCAACAGCAGGTGTTGCTGGTCCCGGTGCTTTATTCGCTCTTCATCGTGCTGACCTCAAGCGCGATCACGGTCTGGTTCCGCCGGATCACCACGCGCGAAGAGCTGGCGCGCGATCAGGCGAAGGTGCCCACGACGGCGGGCGCGGCGGCGTAAGCCCATTCGTGCCGGGGAGACGGGAAGAAGCGCTTCTCACACCAAAACTTCGCGCTTCTATCCAACCGCTAGTTTGGCGGCAAGCCACGGGGCGAATCGCTCAAGTTTCGGCAGCCATTCCGCTTGAAAGATCTCGTCCGTGGCAGCTGCGATCGTGCCGGGCAGTTCCCCGTATTCGCCGCGGCGCGAAACGAGGCTGAGCGCGCGGTTGAATCCCGCGCCAGGCAGCGCCATCGGAGTGACTGCCACCGGATCTGCGCGCGCTTGCAACAAACACAAGGGCGTGATCAACGCCCAACCGATCTCGGCGGCGACCATCGCGACCAGACTCTCCGCCGTATCGATTTCGAGCCGATGCGGCGGAACCACTCCTTCGGCACGCAGATAGCGCTCGATCTGTAGGCCGATATGCGAATCGATGTTGAAGCGCACCAGCGGGGCGATGGTGGCGAGGCGCGCCAACGTTGGCTTGGGTTCGGTATCCGCCAGCCGTTTCGGCAGCAGCAGCACATAGTCTTCCTCGAGCAATCGATGACGCTCGAACGCGACCGCCGAGTCGGGCGGATCAGTGGTGACGATCATATCGAGCCGGCGTTCGAGCAGTGCGTCGCCCAAGCCGGGTGACAAGCCCGAACTCACATGCAAGTGCACGGCGGATGACAACAGCCGTTTGATCAGCGCCGGGCCGATCGTCGCAGCGAACGAGTCGACCATGCCAATTCTGAGCACCTGCGCTTCGCCGCCGGCTTGCTCGCGCACGGTTTTGTAAAGGGTCTCGGCCTCGGCCACCAGCGCGCCTCCGCGCAAACGCAAGGCGGCGCCGGCGGCAGTCAGTGTCAAGGGACGGCGCTCCCGATCGATCAACACCGCGCCGACGCTTTCTTCAAGCTGGCGAATTGCCTGTGAGACCGCGGACTGCGAAAGGCCGAGCCGCTTGGCGGCCGCCGTCATGTTCGCCAGGTCGGCGACGGTGATGAAGACTTTGAGAGTTTTGAGATCGAGCAAACGAAGAGCGTCCGCTTTAGTGATAGTCGTCTTCTCGTTGGTGGCGTACTGCCAGGATGGTGACGGTCTTGTCGTCGTCGATCTCGAATAACGCAACGTAGCCGGCGGCCCCGAACGGAATCACCAGCTCGCGCAAAAATGGGTTGTCTCGGGTTGCCTTTCGGTAACTGAAGGGCGAAAGCTCCAGACTCCTGATCGCATTCCCGATTGCTTCGACTGCGCGCGCAGCCACCGGCGAGTGCGTGCCGTCTTTCGCCAGAATGAATTCATAGAGTCGAACCAAGTCGGCTTCTGCGTCTTCCGTGAAGCGGACCCGATAACTCACTTACGTCTTTTCGCCGAAGCCTTCGCGCGAACGAGCATTTTTTCGAGTCGTCCGATGACAGCTCCGGACTTGACATACTTACCCGTGCGATGCGCAGCCTCGCGCGAACGTAAGCCTCGCGCGATGAACTCGCGCTGCGCCTGTCTGCGCTCGACGCTTTCTCGAATCGACTGCTCGACGAAACTTGAAATGCTCTCGCCATCCTGCAAAACCTGCTCGGCTGATTCTCGAAGTCCTGGATCGACGCGCAGCGATGGAAACGTAGCGGTCTTCATTGCAATTCCTTTGCGTTGCAAATGCAACGCATTCTGACGGATTAGTCAGGAACGCGCAACCCGAACTAGCTCCACGGAAACGGACTATTGCTTACCGGGTGCAGCTTGCCCGTCGCGTAGCGCGAGAAGCGAAACGGCTCGAGCAGCGCGCTCGGTTCGCCGAGCAGATCATCGGCCACCAGCTTGCCGACGCCGATCATCTTGTAGCCGTGATTCGAGTCGGCAATCACGTAAACATTTTGGCGAAAGCGGTCGAACACCGGGAAACTGTCGGGCGTGAAGCAGCCGATGCCGCCGGACGGCTCCTTCTTGTACACACCACTCTTGCCTTCGAAGCGCTTCTGGCAGAACGCGAGCGCGGAAGTCCACATGTCGGCGAAGTTGTCGGTCACGACGAACTCGGGCGACTTCGGACCGTAGGGATCGACATGCACCTCGTCGGCGGGTGTCTCCACTGTGGCGGGCATCGCGCCGCCTTGCACGCCGCCGAAGTTGAAGTCCGGCTTGTAGTAGATGCCCCAGAGTTTGTCGGTGATCAGCTTGCCGTCACGGTCCGAGTGCAGCGGCGCGTCGGTATCGACGTGGATCACCGGCGGCATCGCGCCGTCATTGGTCTTCTGATAATCGGGATCGACGCCGAGCGTGCCTTCCTGCAGGGCCATGTAGTGCCACATCGGTATGCCATCGTGCGTGGTGCCGTCGCGTCCCTTAACGCTGATCTGCTTCGGCAGGCCGAGCATGTTCCATAGCGAGTTGATCCACGGGCCGGCACCGATGATCAGTTGATCGCACTTAATCGACCCCGCGGTCGTCTCGAC